>NZ_JAIZ01000120.1 GCF_000710465.2 Kitasatospora sp. MBT63
GTGGAGTCGGTGCGGTCCGCACCCGGGTAGGCGGTGGTGGACACCCACTGCTGCTGCCCGTACGACATGAACGCCGTCGACACCGCACGGCCCTGCCCGTCGAAGGTCACCCACTCCTGCGCCGGGACCTGCGAGTCCTGGGGGAGGAAGACGGTGCCGTTGGGGGCGGTGGTCGCCTCGAAGTACGGCGACGACGTCTTGATCGCCCAGCCGTGCGAGTCGTACACCGTGTCACTGATCAGCCGGCCCGTGCCGCCGGTCGCCGGGCTGGACTGGGTCTGCCGCAGCCGCGCCAGACCGTCGTACAGCTCCGTCTTTACCGCGTAGCTCTCGTCCTCGTTCAGCGCCTTGGAGGTGACCACCGACGGTCCGGTGACCCCGTTGACACTGTACGAGAACGTGGCGCTCGCGCTCAGGTTGGTCGCCCGGTCCGGGGACCAGACCGCGGTCAGGCGGCCCAGCGCGTCGTACTGCCGGGTGGTCGCCTTCCCGTTCGGGTCGGTGGCCACCAACTGGAGGCCGCGGCCCGGGTCGAGGGTCTGCGACGTCGCCCAGGAGGCGCCCATCGGACCGGTGACCGTGGTCCTCGTCGGCAGCGCACCCGCCGCCGGACTGAACGCCGTGGTGGTCGTGCCGCCGTCGGTGCCCTTGACGGTCGCCGGACGCCCGTAGGCGTCGAACGTGGCCGTGGTCAGCGTCGCGTAGTGCGCCTGGCCGTTGCCGTCGTAGCTGTCCAGCGTCTCGGTGCCGGTCGGGTCCGCCACCGCGCCGGCCTGCCCGAACGGCTTGCCGTCGTACAGCGTGCGGGTGTCCTTGACCGTGTTGCCCGCGTTCGCCGCCGTACCGCACCCGCCGATGACGGCCTTCTCCTCGGCCACCAGCTCCAGCATCATCGCATCGGAGCCGACCGCGTAACCGGTGGTGGTGCACACCTCCGGGGTGGCGGCGCTGCCGTCACCCTTGTCGTCCACCGTCACCACGCGGTTGGCGTTGGCGGGATCGGTGGTCGTCACGGTGGACACGCCCCGCCAGGAGCCGTCCGCGAGCCGGCCCCACTGGCTCACCGTGCTCACCGTGGAGTCGTAGCGCGACACCAGGTCCGGCATGCCGTTCTGCTGCTTGTGCGTACCGCGGGTGACCTCACCGGAGTTCACCGTCGCGGAGGCCTTGACGACCGAACCGCCCGCCTGGTCGAAGCCCTGGCTGCCGAGCAGGTTCCCGGTACGCCACTTCTCGTCCACCACGTTGACCGCCGCCGCACCCGGGTACGGGGTGTAGGAGACGGTGACGGCGCGCTTGGAGCCGTCCGCCTTCACGTCCCCGTTCATGCCCCGCAGGTAGGTGCTGACCTGCTGCGACTTCGGGCCCTCGCCCGCGTACCCGCTGCCCGCGGTGACGGTGACCGTCCGGTAGCCGCGGAAGTCGTCCCACGTCCGGGACTTCGCATCGGTGAACTCACCGTCGTTGCGGTGCCAGGCGGCGCCGCCACCGTAGGAGTAGTCCGTCGACTTGACCAGCGAACCCGTCACCGCGTCCTGCTCGGTCACCGACTTCACCAGGTACTTGTGGAACCAGTCACTCACCGGGTCCGGCGAGGACTGGCCGGGCAGGTACCACTTGACCGGCATGCAGGCCATGGTGTTGCCGTCCTCGGAGGACGGCATGCGGCCGTTCACCCGGGAGCACTCGGTGTCCTGGTAGACCACGTTGATCTGGCCACCGGTCTCGGTGGTGATCTGCTGCATCCGCGGACGGTTGAACGCCGGCTGCGCCGGGGTCAGACCGTCGACCCGGTTCGCCAGCTCGCGGGCGGTGAACTTCACCTCCGGCAGCGACTGCGCCGCCTGGCCGTTGGTCGCCGTCCGCAGGATCGACGACAGCCACAGCGACGGCTTGGTGCCGTCACCCGGGTCGGCGAAGGTGTGCTTCAGCTCGTAGGAGTCCACCGCGCGGTAGGCGCCGTCGACCAGCACCTGCGTGTCGATCTTCGCCAGCATCAGCGGGGACCAGAACGTCGGACCGTAGTTGGTGCAGGCGCCGCTGGAGGCACAGGCCTGGTCCAACGGCGAGTCGGGCCAGTTGTTCTGGTTGGCCTTGGTGCGCTGCGCGGTCGTGCACGTCACCGACCCCGAGGCGGTGCAGCGCTCGGTGGTGGTGAACAGCACCTTCGCGCCCGGCTTCAGCGAGCCGTTGGCCGCGACCTGCTCCGGCAGGCGCTGGCCGTAGCCGATCTCCGTGACCTCCGCGGAGCGGACGTACGCGGTGAGCGTGCCGGTGCCGTTGTTCTGGCCGCCGCCGCGGCTGTAGTAGTTCAGGTCCTGCTGGTAGCGGTAGGTGACCAGGTTCTGGTGCGGGTCCACGACGTAGTCGAGGTTCCACCGCCAGCCCTCCTGGCACCACGAACCCTTGCCCGTACCGGCGTTGTAGCAGTCGTCGCCGCTGTTCGGCGAGTACACCGGCGTGTACTCCACCGAGTTCGACGCAGAGTCACCGTGATTGCCGCCCGGCAGGTGGTTCAGGCCGAAGAAGTACTGGACACCGTCGGCCGTGGTGACCTTCCAGTACTCGCCGCCCTTCGCCTCGTTCGCCGCACCCGACAACTGCTCGACCTTCGAGCCGTCGTCACCCTGCAGCCGCCACACACCCGTCGCATCGTCACGCACCAGCGTGCCCGAATGGCCCGCCAGGTTCAGGCTCGCGTTCTGCCCCGCCCAGCACTGGTCACCCGAACCGGTGATCCCGTCCTTGTCACAGCCCCGGTAGGACCGCTCCACGAACCCCGGCTGGTAGTCCCAGCCCTCACCGACCCACGACGCCTGCGCGTTCTGCGACGACGTCCTCCCGTCCACCGACGACGAGTCGTAGCCCAGCGCGATGTCCGGGCCCGACCCGCCGATCGACGGCGGCGTGGTCACCGGGTACGCGTACGTGAAGTTCCCGATGTTGGTACCGGCGCCCCAGGCCGCCGACGAGGACAGCGGCGTCGCCGCGTACGTCCCCATCGCGCCGCCCGCACCGGTCGTCGTCGCCAGCACCGCCGACGATGACGACGAGGCGGCCTGCACGAACCCGGCCTTGACCACACCCGCCGCACCCGGTGCGGCCGGAGCGGCCGCCGGAGCGGCCGCCGGGGCGGCCGACAGCGCGACCTCCGCGGTCAGCACACCGGTCTTCGGGTCCACCGTCGAGGCCACCGGCGTCCGCTCCTGGCAGCCCGGCGCGTCCGGCGTCACCGCCGCACACGCGGGCAGCGCCACCAGAGCGGTGCGGTCCGCCCAGCCCGCGCCCTGCAGCGCCTTCAGGTCCAGCGCGACCTTCACACTCCTGTCCGCGGACCCCGCGGCGCCGTCGGTGTCGGTCAGCGTCACCCGGGCACCGGCGGCGGCGTCATCGCCGGCCTTCCCGGCCACCTCGACCTGCACCGACTTCACCGCACCGCGGTCACCCTTGGCGACCTTGACCGGCAGCTTCCCGGCCTGCACCGCCTTGCCGTCCGCCAGCGACACGGTCGCCGACCCGGTCGGTGCCGCAGCCGCGGCCGGCGGCTTCCACTCCCCCGGCACCGGATACGCCGGCGCCTTCGCCTTGGCCGGCGTCAG
>NZ_JAIZ01000121.1 GCF_000710465.2 Kitasatospora sp. MBT63
CCCCCGCCCCTGGCGACCCGACCGCCGCCCCCGCCGAGCCGGCCGCGCCCGCCCCGCCCGCCGCCCCGCCCGGCCCGCTGGAGGTGCTGGAGTCGCTGGTCGGCCTGGCCGAGGTCAAGGAGCAGGTCGCCACGCTGGTCAACCTCAACAAGCTGGCCCGGCGCCGCGAACTCGCCGGCATGCCCGCTCTCCCGATGAGCCGTCATCTGGTCTTCGCCGGGCCGCCGGGCACCGGCAAGACCACCGTCGCCAGGCTCTACGGCAGCATCCTGGCCGAACTCGGCGTGCTGGCCGGCGGCCAGCTGGTCGAGACCGCCCGCGCGGACCTGGTCGCCTCCATCATCGGCGGCACCGCCCTGAAGACCACCGAGGTGTTCCGCTCCGCGCTCGGCGGCGTCCTGTTCATCGACGAGGCATACACCCTCTCGGCCGGCTCCGGCGGCAGCGGCCCCGACTTCGGCCGGGAGGCGATCGACACCCTGGTCAAGCTGATGGAGGACCACCGTGAGGAGATCGTCGTCATCGTGGCCGGCTACTCCACCGAGATGACCGACTTCCTGGCCTCCAACCCCGGCCTCGCCTCCCGGTTCAGCCGCACCGTCGAGTTCGCCAACTACTCCGACGAGGAACTCGTCACCATCGTCGAACGCGCCGCCGCGAACCACGGCTACACCCTCGCCGACGACACCCGGGAGGCCCTGCGCACCCTCTTCGAACGGCTCCCCAAGGGCGAGGACTTCGGTAACGGCCGGGCCGCCCGGAAGGTCTTCGAGGAGATGGTGGACCGGCAGGCCACCCGCCTCGCCGCCTGCCCCGAGATCTCCGACGAGGACCTGGCCCGGCTGCTCGCCGAGGACGTCACCCCCGCCGGACCCGACCCCGCCGCCCGCAAGGACGGCACCGAGCTGCTCGCCGAACTCCGCGCGATGGTCGGCCTCCCCGCCGCCAAGGAACAGGTCGAGGACCTGGTCGACCTGCTCCGGCAGACCCGCCGCCGCGAGGAGGCCGGTCTGCCCACCGCCAGGATCGGCCACCACCTGGTCCTCGCCGGCCCGCCCGGCACCGGCAAGACCACCGTCGCCAGGCTCTACGGCCAACTCCTGGCCGAACTCGGCGTGCTTCCCACCGGCCAGCTGGTCGAGACCGCCCGCGCCGACCTGGTCGGCCGCTACATCGGCCACACCGCCCAGCTCACCAAGGAGGCCTTCGATCGGGCCCGCGGCGGCGTCCTGTTCATCGACGAGGCGTACACCCTCACCCCGCGCAACGGCGGCGGCAACGATTTCGGCCAGGAGGCCGTCGACACCCTGATGAAGCTGATGGAGGACCACCGCGACGAGGTCGTGGTCATCGTCGCCGGATACGAGGACGAGATGCAGCACTTCCTCGCCTCCAACCCCGGCCTCGCCTCCCGCTTCTCCCGGCAGATCGAGTTCGGCCACTACACCGACGAGGAACTCGTCACCATCGTCGGCCGCCACGCCGACCAGGCCGGGTACACCTGCGCCCCCGAGACCGTCGCCGCCCTCGCCCACCACTTCGCCGCCGTCCCCCGTGACCGCACCTTCGGCAACGGCCGCTACGCCCGCCAGACCCTCGAAGGCATGATCACCCGCCAGGCCCGCCGCCTCGGCCGCCTCGACTTCGCCGACGTCTCCGAACTGAGCCTCCTCCTCCCGCAGGACATCGCCGACACCCGCCCCCGCAACCCCGCGTAAACGCACGCCCGGCAGCGCCGCAGCCGACCCGCAGCGCCGCCGCCCCGGGCCGGTGCCTCCGTCCCCGCCGGCACCCGCGTTGGCGCGACGTTGGCGCGACGTTGGGGCGGCCCGCGACGGTGGGCGGCAGAAGACGGTGGGCCATGCAGGCGGCTGGCCCGATGCAGACGATTGTTGTGAAGGGCTCTACCGCTGTGGCCATCGACGTTACTGCTCACCTGAAGGACACCCTCCCCACCACCGGGCCGACCGGCGGAGCGACAGCCGCACGACCGGACACCACCCCGGACACCACCCCGGGGACCGCACCCACCGCGGACGCCCTCGGCGCCGCCCACGCGCCGCGACGTGCCACCCTCGACCAGCAGACCCTGGCCGAGCTGTACCGCCTGCACGGCGGCTACCTGCTGCGCGCCATGCTGCGCGCCACCAACGGCGACCGGGGCAAGGCCGAGGACATCGTCCAGGAGACCCTGCTGCGCGCCTGGCAGAACCCGGACGCGATCCGCCGCGGCCCCGAGCACAGCCGCCCGTGGCTGTTCACGGTGGCCCGCCGGATCGCCATCGACCACTTCCGGATGCAGTCCGCCCGCCCGCAGGAGGTCGCGGGGGAGACCCCCGAGGGCCACGCCGGCGCCCACGACCCCTACGAGGAGGTGCTGGACGCCCGCGACATGGCCGTCGTGCTCGCCGAACTCTCGCCCCGCCACCGCGACGTCCTGGTCGAACTCCACATGAAGGACCGCTCGATGGCCGAGGCCGCCGCCGTCCTCGGCGTCCCCGTCGGCACCGTCAAGTCCCGCAGCTTCTACGCCGTCCGGGCCCTGCGCCCCATCCTCGAAGCCCGCGGTCTCGCCTCCGCCGACCACTGACACCCCCCCCGGTCACCGGGCCCCCACGCCCGCCCGGAACCCTCCCTCGGGCGGGGCGATCCCGTGGACGGCCCGTCTGAGCCGGCGCCCCTCGGGGGAGGGCGACGCCCGACCGGAACCCACGCCCTTGCCCGGCACCTGTCGCGCAGCCACCGACGCCTACGACCTGGGCATTCCCCGGCGTGCGAGCCGGCTGGACCCGGAGCACCTGGAACACCTTCCGGAGGTCGCAACCCAACTGTTCCGGCCTGACCTTGGCGTACTGCGGTGTTCGTGCAGGGCTGTCTCTGACACGCGTGTCCGGAGCACTTCGCCGTGGACAAGGGTGCGGAGTTGCTCGTTTCTCAGGGGCATCCACGCGCACGGTGGTTGGCCCGGAATTCCGCGCGGAGCACCGAGGCGGCGCTGAACGCGACGGGCCCGTTCAGCCCCGGTGGGTATGACTCCCGAGAGGCGGTGCGACGTCGGCAGGAGCGATCGCCCGGTCGGTACGATGACACCCCGTCCGACGGGCTGAAGGGTTCAGTCAGAGATTCGGCCTGGTCTATGTCGACTTCGAGACGCAGCGTCGCACCCCGAAGGCGTCCTATGCCTGGATCGCGACCTGATCGGCGCCCATAGGGCGCGGCACGAGAGATTGGAGCGGCTTCGGGCGCGCGCCGGTATCGAGCAACGGTGCTTACGTCCAGTGGAGTTGGCGAATCTGATCTTTGGTCGCATAGGTTGGCAGGTTGTTCGGCGGGCTGGGAGTCTTTCGGATCGAGCCACATACAGGGGTCGGCGCAGACCTCACCGGAAGTCCGACACGGTCCGCTGCTGGGGTCATCAGGAAGCCGGGGAAACGGACATTCGCGCCATCTCCCGGCCGCTCTCGTCCTCCACGAGTACCACCGTTACGGCCTGGCGTGGTAGGGCCGTCGTGATCCTCATGTGCACGGTCTCGCCCTCGGAGATACGCACGCCGCCGCCCGGGGCGCGGTTCCCAGCGGCGTCGGCGGTCATCACACGGTAGGTCCGACCGGGATTCAGACCGGTCAGTACCACGGGAATTTCGGTCCCCCATCCGTGCGAGACCATCTGCCCCTCTCGGGTCACGGCGACATCATGCTTTGGTTCCGTCGGCCACCGCCCGAGCCAGACCGCGGTGGTGATCACCGCCGCTGCTGCCACGACAGCCGGTCCCAGCAGCAGGCGGTGACGGCGGCGGACGCGGACGCGAGCTGTCTCGGCGATGCCCAGGTGGCCCTTGTCGCCGAGATCAGGCGGGCGCGGCACTTCGAGTGGGCTGCTGGACCGGGCAGGCGACCAGTTGCCGGGCGAGGCCCGTCGCAGCGTTCGAACGACGTCCCGGATTTCGGATGCCTCCCGGCGGCACTCCCGGCAGCCGTCCAGATGCCGAGTCGCGGCCTCCGGCGACGCAACCCCCAGCATCAGGCACTCGGCCAGCACCGGCCGGATCTCCCGACAGGCCGGACTCATGGCGCCAACCATCCGTTCTCCTCCAGCACCAGTCGCAGGGAACGCACTCCGTAGTACAGCCTGCTGCGCATGGTCGAGGCCGGAACACCGAGTTCCTCGCCGAGTTGCACGCACGTCTCGCCGCCGAAGTAAACCCGCACCACGGCCAGCTGCTCGGGTCGTCCGCTGGCCAGCTCGCGGCGGCGCGGAGGGAGTGCGGGGCGGGCCCGCAGGAGAGTGCGACGGCGCCTCGGTCGGGGGGAGTCGCCGGCATCGGCGGATGTCCCTGTACCTGGGGGTGGTGGACCGGGGGCCGCACTTGCGAGGACGCCCGGCCTGTGGACGTTGGGTCAGCGTTCCGAACTCGCCCACAGTCCCGCAGCCACCCAATACCGGTCAGCTCGGCTTGGTGTTGGTGTCCTGGGGTGCGGCGGCGAAGGTGAAGGCGAGTAGGGCGGTGGCGGTGAAGTCGTCCGCGGATTCGACTGTCTGCCAGGCGCCGACATGGTCCATGAAGCCGCCGCCACGACCGTCGAAGGCGGTGAAGGGGTTGCCCTGGTTGGCCGGGCAGGCGCGCATGGTGGGGAAGGCGTTGAGATCCTTGAGCTTGTCTGCCGCGTTGGGGCCGTTGACGACGCCGCCGAGGAGGATGTCGCCGTCCCCGTTGAGGTCGCCGGCGAGGTTGGCGGCCTGGTGTTCGGGGCAGCGCGGGAAGGTGGTTCCGGCGCCGATGACGAAGGAGGAGCCCCACGCGTTGGCCCCCAGGGCCCAGTTGCGCTGCTGGGTGGCGAACGCGGCGTAGCGGGAGTCGCCGGTGACCTGGTGGTAGAGCTGGGCGGTGGCGGCCAGGCCCAAGGTGTGGGGCACGGAGTCGAAGTCGGTGTAGACGGCGCCGGCCCTGAAAGGGTCGCGGGCCGCGCGGGCGCTGCCGTCGTCGAGCTGGCGCTTGAGGTCGGCGGCGAGCTGCTCGCGTGTCACTTCCGTGTGGGTCGTGCCGTCGGCGAGCAGGTGGGCGAGGTCGGCGTGGGCGAGGGCGCTGACATCGCCCAGCCCGAGCGTGCCGAGGCTGTCCGAGGTGATGTACTGCTTGGCCCAGTGTCCGGCCTGCCCGGTCCAGCCGGCCGCGCGCCCGTCCCCCAGGGCCTTGGCGGCGAGGGCGAGCTCGGCGGCGCCGAACTCCATGTCGTCCTGCCAGGAGGCCTCGGGGTAGAAGCCGTGCGGGAAGGCGGTGACCAGCTGTTCGCCGGGGTTGGTGTCGGCGAGGGCGTAGATGTGTGCGGCCTTCTCGAGTTCCTCGCGGGCCCGCTCGGGGTCCTCGGCGGCGTCGAGCTGGGCGGCCAGGGCGAAGGTCGCGGCGACGCGCCCGGCGAGGTTGGGGCTGATCGGCTTGCCGGGCGGTGCCGCACGGAAGACCGGCCGGTGCTTGATCAGGTAGTCCGGGTCCCCGGGCTTCACGTCGAGGGCGTCGTCGGCCTCCGGTAGGCGCCACACATCGTGGTCGGAGCGGATCTTGCCGCTGCCGTCGGCGGTGTCGCCCTTGCCGAGCCCGACCTGGACGTAGAGGGTACGCGACCTGTCGTCCCACATCTTGTCGAGCCAGTCCAGGCCGTGGCGTGCCTCGGCGGCGAGCTCCTGCCCGCCGACGGGGGTGGTGCGGTGCGCGAGCAGGAGACTCGCGGTGGAGTAGGAGGCGGTGTGGGTGAACTTGAGGAAGTCCCCGGCGTCATTCCAGCCACCCGAGGCGTCGATCGGGCCGGCGACGCGCTTGAGGGGAGCGGTCAGCACGCTCTCGTCGTCAGCGTAGGCGGGGGTGTCGTAGACCGTGGCCTGGCCGTCCGCCAAGTGGGACGGCTTGCGGCGCAGTTCCGTGGGGACCACGTCGGCGCCGTCGCGCTGGGCCTGGAAGAAGCGGACGTTGTCCTGGATGAGCTTGCCGAAGAGATCGTCCGCCGCGGCGATGCGGAACGTCGGGGAGACTGCGGTGACGGGTCCGGACACCTCGACGCGGTAGTCGCCGGGCTCGGCCAGAGGAGACAGGTCAAGGGTGTGGACGGCCTTGTACTTGCTGTTCCATCCCCCGGTGGACGAGCCGACCTCGCCTTTCAGGACCTCCTTCCCGGAGGCGTCGAGGACCCGGAAGGACGCCTTGGACACGGAGACGGAGGTCATGAGGTAGGCCTGCTTGGCCTCGTCGGGCGTGTAGCCGACCTGGTCGACGCGCACTACCGCCCGCGGAGCACCCGCAGCCAGCGAGTCCGCGCCCTGCGCGGACTGGACGCAGTAGACCGCGACAACGGTGGCTGCCAGGCCGGCAGCGGTCATGCCGATGATGCGCTTACGAATACGGATCTTTGCCATGCCCGCAGACTGCCAGCGGCTTCATGAGGCGAACATGAGGCAGGCGCGGCACCGACTGCGCGAGATGGTCACTGTCTCAGCTCGACGGCAGGGCATAACGCCCCA
Source organism: Kitasatospora sp. MBT63 (assembly GCF_000710465.2). Lineage (GTDB taxonomy): Bacteria > Actinomycetota > Actinomycetes > Streptomycetales > Streptomycetaceae > Kitasatospora. The sequence continues at coordinate 6,512 of NZ_JAIZ01000121.1, forward strand.
ATCATGACCACCCCGGCGTTCGTGTGGTTTTCGACCCAGTAAGCTCGCCCGCCATGCGTGTACTTGTCGTCGAGGACGACCTTGAACTCGGCCCCGTGATCATCCGCGGCCTGCGCGAGGCAGGCTTCGCCGTCGACTTCGCCACCGACCTCGCCGACGCCGACTTCAAACTCGCGGTCAACACGTACGACTGCATGGTCGCCGACCGCAGCCTGCCCGACGGGGACGCCCTCACGCTCCTGGCCGCCCAGCGCAAGGCCGGCTCCACCCTGCCGGTCCTGCTGCTCACCGCCCTCGACGCGGTCAGCGACCGCGTGGCCGGGTTCGAGCACGGCGCGGACGACTACCTCGTCAAGCCCTTCGCCCTCGCCGAACTCAGCGCCCGAGTACGCACCCTGTGCCGCCGCGGTCAGCCCGCACGGCTGCCGGAACTGCGCTTCGGAGGCCTGGAGCTGGACCTGCCACGCCGCAGGGTCCGGCGCGACGGTGTGCTGCTCACCCTCACCGCGAAGGAGTTCTCGGTCCTGGAGGTCCTGATGCTGCGCGCCGGGGAGGTGGTCACCCGCACCGACCTCATCGAACGCTGCTGGGACGAGCAGACCGAACCGCTCTCCAACGTCGTCGACGTCCTGATAGGCCAGCTGCGCCGCAAACTGGGCCCACCCGAGCTCATCTCGACCGTACGCGGTGTCGGCTACCGGCTCGCCGACCCTGCCGCTGATCTGTGATGCCGTCCAGTCCCGCCGTCGCACGCCTGAACCGGGTCCGGTGGGCGACGACCCTGCTCTTCGCCGCCACGACCGCCCTGTGCCTGCTGGTCCTTGCCGTCCTGGCTTCGCGCACGGACGCCCGGTCCCGCACGAACGATCTCGACAACGGCGTCAGCCGGCGGGCCGACGGTCTCGCCCGCACCGTCTACTACGACGCGGGCGTCCTTCACCTCGACGCCCTGGCGGAGGACGAGCTGGCCCTGAGTGCGGAGCGGCTCGCCGTCATCCAGGCATCCGTGCCCGGTCGGCCCCAGATCCGTCAGGCACCTACCGCGCGCGCCGCTCTTCCCGACCAGGCCGGGATGGACGAGATCTGGCAGCAGGTCGAGCATGACCAGGAGACCGTCCTCGTTTCCTTGGAGGCCAGCGGGCGGGAGATCCATTGGGCCGCCGCCCCTGTCTGGGACGGCGACCGGATCGGCGCCGCCGTCCTGGTCGGAGCCGACCCCGCCGAGAGCCAGGCCGCCCACGACCGCCTCGTCCGCCGGCTCGCACTGGGCTGCGCCGCCCTGGTGCTGGCCGCCGCCGCCATCGGGCACCTCCTGTCCGGACGGGCCATGCGACCCGCGCTGCGCGGACTCGACCAGCAGGAACAGTTCCTCGCCGAAGCCGCGCACGAGCTCCGTACCCCGCTTGCCACCCTGCGCCTGGTGGTCGAGAGCGGCAGCACCTCCCTCACCCGAGCGCCCGCCGCCCTCGACGAGGCCCTCCGCCTCGTCGACCGCCTGGGCAGGCTGGTCACCGGGCTCCTGGCCCGGGCCCGCGTCGAGGCCGGCACCCAAGAGATCGAGCTCACCCCCCTGCGACTCGACCAGCTGGTCGAACAGACCGTCGAGGAACTGCCGGACAGCACCGGTGTCACCGTCGCCACCGAGCCCGCCGTCGTCAACGGCGACCCCGAACTGCTCGCCCAAGCCGTCCGCAACCTCGTCGAGAACGCGCTCCGGCACGGCGGCGGAACCCCGGTCGACGTGAGCGTCACCCCCGGCCGCATCACCGTACGAGACCACGGCCCCGGCGTCCCCGCCGAGGACCGGGAGCGGGTCTTCGAATGCCGTGTCACCGGAACCACCAGCAGCGGCACCGGAACCGGCCTCGCCATCGTCAAATGGGTCGCCGAACTCCACGGCGGAACCGCCCGGCTCGCCCCCGCACCCGGCGGCGGCCTGCTTGCAGAACTCCTCCTATCTGCAGACCACTGATGGATCACTGGGCCGAGTGGACTGGGCTCGACCAGGAGCAGCAGGATTGACCTGTTGGCCGGCCGAGGGCTGGCGGGTGTCCGTGAACACCGTCGCCGAGATCACGGCCGAGAACGGCTGGTACGGCCGCGAGCCGAAGAAGCGCAGTTCACTGACCCGGCAGGGCAAAGCGGAAGGCCGCCCGTGACTTGGTGGGCCAGCACTTCGACGCGGTATCGCCCGACGTGCTGTGGTGCGGTGACATGACCGCGATCGACACCGGCGAGGGAAGCCCTACCTCGCCACGGTCATCGATCTACTCTCCCGCGGCTGGCCGGGCTACGCGATGGGCGAGCGGCACTACGCCGCCCTGGTTTGTGCGTCCTTGAAGATGGCGCCGCAACCCGGGGCGGCAACGTGGACGGCGTGATCCTTCGCGTCCGCCGCCTACCAGGATCTGTGTGCCCGGCTCGGCGTCGTCCGGTCCATGGGGCGGATGGGGCTGGTCGGCTCGTGCTTCGGCGACGCCGCCGCGGAGGCCTTCAACTCGTAGCTCAAGGTTGATTACGTCCACCGGCACCGGTTCGCCACCCGGACCGGGGCACGCATCAAGATCTCCACCTGGATCGCCGACTTCTACAGCACCAGGCGCAGGTACACCCGAACCGGCGGACTCCCGCCTGCTGAGTTCGAACGCATCATCCGACAGCACCGACAACAGGCCATCCATCAGAGTGATGGCCGCATAGCGACGAACGAGAGGACAGACAACGCATGGATCCCGCGGAACGCCAGGACGGCGGGGCCGCCCCTGCGGGGACCGGCCGTGCGTCGTCAGAGCTGAAGACACCATGACGGCTCTGCCGGTTGCCGATCGATGAGGCTTTCCCGAGATGGACCTCGGCGTATCCTGGGCCCCGTCTCCCGTCAGGCGGACAGAGCCGTGGTGGCCGGCGGGGGCGCGCCGAACGGAGCCGTCCCGATCCGGGTGCCCCTCATCCGGCGAGGGCCGCGAACCCGGTGCAGAGCAGGCGGACGCTCCGGGTGAACTTCTCGTCCTGGCTCAGGCGCGGCAGCAACGGTCCCATGATCAGCGGGAATTGCTCGCAGAGCTCGGCATGGAGTTCGCCAGTGACGGGCGGCGGCGCCGTCGGCTGGTTCTGCTCCTGCAGGACGAATCCGGTGACGTGGCTGAGCAGGGTGTCGGCGGCGATGCCGCAGTGGTCGGCGGACAGACCGGCGTCGAGGAGGGTGCGCAGCAGCCGTTCCATCAGCAGGAGAGCGCCGGTGCTGAGCGTGCCGGGGCTCTCGGCCAGGAGTTGGGCACCGCCGGGGTGCTGTTTGACGCTCAGGCGCAGTGCGGTCGCCTGGGCGTGGACGCGGTCCTGCCAGGTGGCGGCGGCCGGGAGGGATGCCATTGCGTCGGTGCCGGCGTCGTACGCCCGTCGGCAGACGCGGTCGGCCATCAGCGCGAGCAACTCATCCTTGCCGCGGACGTGGTAGTAGAGGCTGCCCGCGTGGGCGTCGAGGCGGTCGGCAACCTGGCGCATGGAGAGGTTGTGGTAGCCGACCTCGGCGAAGACGGCCATGCCCGCGTCGACGATGCGGTCCTTGGTGAGCTTCATGAACCTCACCGTACAGCTACTTCAAACACTGTTCGAAAGCCGTGCTAGCTTTGCGTCGTCAAGTTTTCGAACGGCGTTGGAAAGCGCCGCGATCGGGGGAGAGACAGGCATGGGGGCGATCGTCTTCAACGTGACCACAGCGGCGCTGATGGTCATGATGGTCAACTGCGGGCTCGGGGTGGTCGGCCGCGACACCCTGCGCGGAAGGCCGCTCCCGTGGGCGGCGGTCACCCTGGCCGCACTCGCCGTCATCGGCGTCCTCCTCCAGCTCGTCTGGTCAGGTGCGATGGACGTGCTTGACGCGGACCCCGCCAGGTCCGGCTGGTGGCGCGAGTTCACCTCGGTGTTCATGCAGAACGGCGGCCTCCTCGGCGGGCTGTGGAACCTGGTCACCCTCGCAGCCGTCGCCGCGCTCGCCCACTGGTACTGGGGCGGTCCGCTCACCGTCGGCTTCTTCCTCGTCGGCGTCCTGCTGCCGAGTCGCCTCGACAGCCTGCTCGGCCTTGGCGACGGCCCCAGCACCGACCCTCGCAACTTCGCCGGCAGCTCCGGCGCCACCTACTTCCTCGGCGCCACCCTCGCGCTCGCCTTCCTCACCCGCACCCGCCTCCCCAAGGAGATCGCCTTGGCGGCCGGCGTCCCCGCCCTCGGCCTCGCGATGTGGTTCGCCCAGGAGAACGGCCACGGGTTGGTGTCCGCCTACGGCTTCGCCCTCGCGGCGGCCGTGTGGGCCGTCTGTCGCTGGCTGGGCCGTTCGGCTCCGGGGCAGCCGGCCTGACCGCGGGCCCTGCCGCAGTCGGCCAACTGGAGGGCAGCGCCCAGTAGGTCGCCGACCGCCGCCTCGGCCTCCCGTACGGAACCTACCGACGCCACCTGCGCCAGGGTCTCGACCTGCTCTGCGAGGCTCTGTGGCAGCAGGAACTGCACGGTCCTCGGCAGGTAGGCGCGCGCCTGCTTCGGCACCGGTCCCCGGAGGTCACGCAGGGTAGCGGGCCGGGGCCGCCACGACGGTGGTCGAGAATCGGACGTGGCGCGGGGATGCTGCCGATCCGTGATCCTGTGTCAGGAGCGCGCCGCCGTACCCGCGCGCCTCGTTCCCGCGGCACGCCGCGCGAAGCAGTGCCCGGTGCCGGGCGGCCGAGACCCGGCACCGGCTGCGTGGCCGCGGATCTGCTCAGCGAGCCAGCCGCCTGCCGGCCGCCACGTCGCGTCACAGAGCCGCGAGTTGCGCGTATTCGGCGGCGAGAGACTCAGCCATGGCCGACGCGGAGAACCGGGCGGCCACACTCGTGCGACCCTTGGCTGCGATCCGAGCGAGCTCGCCGTCGGAATGCTCGGCAAGCGCGAGCAGTCCCTTCGCGAGGGCCGAGGTGGACTCTGTAGGGAGCAGGAACCCGTTGGCCCCGTCGCGGATGTAGTGCGGGACGCCTCCTCGGCGCGGTCCGGCGGCGACGAGCCCCGAGTCCATCGCTTCGAGCAGCGCGAGGCCGAACTCCTCCTTGGCACTGGGGCACACGTACAAGACACGGCCGGTTTCGCGGCCGCTGGCGAGCGCGCGTTCGAGGATTCTGACCTGGCGGTTGGGCAGAGCGGGCCAGAGTGCGATGTGTCGGCGGGCTTCCGGCCGGCCGGCGAGAAGCTTGGTGATCTTGGATCGCATCTCCTTCTCGACGGGTGTGGCACCGGCCGCCGATCCGCCGATCAGGAGCATCGCCGTCGAGTGGTGCAGGCCCGACTCGAGCCAGGACTCCACCAGACGGTCCTGCTGCTTGACGGGGTGCAGGCGGCCGACGCTGAGGAACAGGCGCATCCCGCGTGCCACGGGGTCGATGCCGTCGGGGCGCTCCCCGCCCTGGAACAGTCGTTCCAGGAGCGCGGCGCTGATGTGATCGTCGTCGGAGCCCGGGGTGAACGGGGGGATTCCCTCCGGCGGAGAGGCGATGCGGCGCGTGGCCCGCGCGTCGGCGAGTTGGGGGAAGTGGACGGACAGGTCCGAGGAGCCGGTGCCGCTAGGGATGGTGACCAGCAGGTCGGAGCGGGCCACGAGGCGGTCGCCCACGAAGATCCGGTGGAGGTCCAGGCGCAGTGCCGATGCCGGTTCGCCCTGCGAGGTGCGCGGCACTCCCCGGTGCCGTTCCGCCATGGTGCGGTGCGGATCCGGTGTGGCCGTGAACACGAAACGTGAGCCGCTGCGGCGTGCGGCGTCCGCCACGGCCAGCGAGCAGTCGTCGGCGTAACGTGCGTGCACCACGTCCGGTGCCGCGCCGGGAAGGGCCAGCAGGCGTGTCGCCCACCAGGCGATGGCCGGCCGCAGGGCGAGTGCGGTGGCGGGGCCTACCGGATCGCTGCCGGGCACCGGAATCCTCAAGGCCCAGTGTTCGGAACCGAGGAGTTCGACCAGCGGCCGGCCCCTGCGTAGGCCGCGGGAGTCGGTGAGGACCAAGGTGAGGACCCGTGAGACCTGACTGGTCGCCGCCATGGCGTCGCCGAGGCCGGCGACCAGGACGCTCATGCCGCCGCTGAGGCCCGTGCCGGGCTCGTCCAGCTGACCGAGCATCATGGACTGGGCCACCACCATCCCCCGGGCGGGCCGCGCCGGCAGGCCGTCGACGGCCCGACGGAAGTCGGCGCCGAGCAGCCCGCCGGGCTCGGCCCGCTCCCACGCCGCCGACAGGAGAAGCCGCTCGTAGGGGTCCGATGGGCGGATCGGCCGTGGGGGAAGCACCGCAGGGCCGCCGGGAATGCCGGACAGGTAGCGCAGGGCCGCGTGGCGCTGCACGCTGTGGGCGCTGCGTGCGTGGGGTGCGCACTCGGCGGCGGTCAGCGGCCGCTGGCCGTGCGCCTCCGCGAGGTCGAGCAGGCACGCGGTCTCCGCTGCGTTGACGGTGGTCAGGAGCCGGCTCCTGAGGGCGGAGCGGGCGTGCGCGCGGGACCCAGCAGTGACGGTTTCCGCCCATGCTTCGGCGAGGCTGCTCCGCAGCATCGGTGTGCCTTGGGCCGCGGTCACCAGGGCGAGGGGAGGCCAAGGGGCGCCGGAGCGGGCGGCTCTGCGAAGGTCAGCCGCCAGCAGGTCGTCCGGGGGGAGCTTGCCCGCGCCGTGGCGGTCGGATCCGCGGCCGTATTCGGCCCTGGCCAGGAGCGACAGGAGGTCATCGCCCGCGGGAGCGGGCGCCGAGGGGTTCCACCAGTGGTGGCGCCACCGCGCGACCACGTCCGCCTGGGACGCCCTGGCGCGGTGTTCGTGGGACAGACCGAAGGTGTCGGCTGGCATCGTGGTAGCCCTTTCGTCGGCTGCGTTGCCAAGGACGGGTTCGGAGCCGACCGCCGGACCGGATCTGCAGGGGCACGGTTTCCCGAGCCGGGGACCCAGGGGGATGCGTGGCATCATCGAAAGGACAGCCGCTCCCGGCTGCCGGCCGCGCACTGGAACATGTCAGTTGCGGAGGATTTCCGTGCCCCGAGTCGTTGTCATCAGCCCGCCGTTCCGCTCGCACGCCGCACCTCTGAGCATCCTGGGCGCTGCCCTGCGCGACGCGGGGGCCGATGTCACACTGGCCTGCGCTCCGGCCTTCGCCGACTTGGCCGAGCGACACCGTCTCGGATTCGCCCCGCTGACCGTCACCCGCAACGCCAACCACGGCATCGCGGAGCGAACGGCCCAGGCCAACGACGAAGCCGAACGCCTGCGGGAGTTCCTGGAAGCCACACGCGACGGCGCGGTCGCGGCTCTGCTCACCCAGGCGCGCCATCGGCGGGCCGACATGCTCCCCGACCCGGACCGGATCCTGTCGGAGATCAGCGCCCTCGACGACAGCGCGCGGCCCGACTGGTACTTGGTGGACCAGCTCAGCTATCCGGTGACACTGGCCATGCACTGCCTGGGACTGCCCTACGCCACCTTCTGTCCGGGTCACCCCAGCTACATCCCGACCGGACCGGACGCGTTCTTCGGACTGCCCTATGCCTGGCCCGACACGGTTCGGCCCGATCCGCACGCCCTCGCCCGGCTGCGCACCGCCGCAGCCGTCAACGACTTGGCGTTCACCGAGGCGTTCCGACGGGTCGTCCATCGGCAAGCGGTCGAAGTCCCCGTTCCGGAGCGGGCCTTCGCCCTGTGCTCACCGCACGCGGTGGTCTTCAACTACCCTGAGTTCCCCTGGCTCCCGGCCGCGCCCGAGGGCCCCGCAGCGATCTACACCGGGCACTGCACAGCCCGGCCCGCCGCGTCGGGGCTCGACGAGTTCTGGCGGGCTACGGTTGCCCGGCTGACCTCGGGCGGGCGACCGTTGGTACTGATCGCTTTCGGTACGTTCCTTTCGGCCCGCGACGACGTCCTGCGCACGGTCACCGAAGCGGTGCTCGAGCGCACGCAGGCGTCGGTGATCGTGGCGGCGGGGAACCGCATCGAGGACCTCGTGCACGATCCACGGCTCGCGGCGGCGCCTCCCGATCGTCTGTGCGTCGCCGAGGCTGTTCCCCAGCAGGAACTCCTGGGGCACGCTTCGGTGATGGTGCACCACGGCGGCAACAACTCGTTCACCGAGTGTCTGACGGCGGGGGTGCCGATGGCCGTCCTGCCGTTCTCCAGCGACCAGTTCGCCATCGCCCACGACCTGGAGCGGGCAGGGCTGGGCGCCTGCTTGGACCCCAACACCCTCGAGGTCGACTCCATGGGCGCCGCTGTCGGGGGCCTGTTGGCGGGCCCGAGGGGCGCGCACGCGAGCAGGCGCGCCGAGGTCCTCGCCGCGGGCCCGCAGTTTGCCGCCGGGCGGCTGATGTGCCTGATGGCAGGCGTCGCGCGCACGGGTGCCGCGGCGCGGTGACGCCCCCGCTGCGGCTGGGCGGGGGCCGATTGTTCCCCGTGCCGCCTCGGTCGTCCCGCGCCCGGGCGCTGCGTCCGTCCGGGACCGGGGCCGGCGGTGCGGGCGGCACTTTGCGCGACCCGGCTGCCGTGTGGGCCGGGGCCCGCTGCGCGGGCTCATGCGGTGCGCAAGCGATGCGAGTGCCGGTTGGCGCGTGGCTGCAGGCAGGCTGAGCCCGGGAACACTGCTACGGAGTGGAGGGAGTGATGGCCATGCTCATCGTCCGCAAGCTTCACGATGCTGGCATCACCAGTGAGCACGCCTACGCGGCCGCGTTCGGCTCGGTGGGTCTGTCCTTCGTGAGCTGGATCGCGTCGATGAAGGCAGAGCACGCCGGGGTCGAACGGGCCGACCGGTGGGGCATCTTCATCGGTGAGTGGGCACCAACGTTCTTCGGCCTGGGTCTGGCCCTCGCGCAGTACGAGAACGCCCCGGCTGAGGCGGGGGACCACCGTAGCGCGTGGTCCGACCGCCGGTCCGGAGCCGAGGCCGGCTGAGTGCAGGTGCCCTGGGCGGGCGACTGCGCCGTGAGTGTTCGGTGGCGGCAGCCGTCGCGGTCCGGCGTCTCTATGTGCCGGGCCCGGGACTTCCTTCGCTGCTGGCGTCCTGTTCGAGGTAGTGCCGGTAGGCCGAGGCGACGTTCTGCAGGTAGCGCTCGGCGCCGGCCCGTTCGGCTTCGGTGAGGCCGTCGGCTGCGCCGAAGACGAGGCCGAGAAGCGGGGCCAGCTCGCCCATGACGTGGCCGAAGCCGCTCGCGGTCACGTCCAGGACCTGGCGGCGCCTGTCGTCGGGGTGGGGGCCGCAGGTCATGTGGCCCTCGGACACCAGCCGGTTCACCGACTGCGTTCCGGCGGCGCTGGTGACCCAGAGCCTGCGTGAGAGCTCGACCGGCCCGATCGGCTCCCCGGCGCCCGGGTGGGAGAACGGTTGGCTCCCTCCCGCCCCCGCTCCGGGCGCAGGGCCCTGACGCTGGAGGAGGTGCTCGACCTGCAGGCAGAACTGCGAGCCGCTCTCACCCTGCTGCTGCCCGGGCCGGTCGACGTCGGCAGCACGCCGCGTCCTGCTCCGGCCTCCCATCGGCCGACCGGTTGACCGTGCCGGGCGGCACATGGTGGTCGGGAGCGCCGAGCGGTTCACGTACCTGCCGCAGCTTGTGGCCACGGGGCACGGGGGTGGGCGGGCGGTGCAGGCGGTCGGCGGCCGCACCGGGAGCCCGGTCGTCACAGTCCTGGGCAAAACCCTGCCCGCCGACCGGACTCCGCCTACGTGATACGCGGGCTGGCACGTCCGATGGGACGGCCAGGGCCGGTTCAGTCCGCGGTTCAGCGGCACAGGGCGTCCACGGCCGCCGCCTGGTGCTGAGCGGCCGCGCCGGTCGGGATGGTGGTCACCGCGATGTTGACGGCGCGGCCGTCCCCGGTGACGCCCCCTCGGGTCCGGTACCCCGGGATGGTGCCGCCGTGGCCCCAGTACACGCCGCCGCACGACAGCGGCGTGCTCGTCAGGCCCAGGCCGTAGCGGATACTCCGCCTGGCGGCCGCTCCAGGGCGGCGCATCGCGCAGCGTGTGCACCGACCACTGCGCGCCCCTCATCCGCGGCAGCGGCGGACGCATGGTCGGCGACGGGGAGTGGTACTTCCCGCGCGAACGCGGAACACACCGCCGCCTGTTCACCTGGCTCCCCTGACACCTGCTGTGCCGCGGCCGCACCACCCCGGCCGCGGCACACTGGTGGGAGACTGGGTGGCGAACCGTCACACAACAGGGAGATATGCACCGGTGACCACCCCCGCACGCCCGACCGCCCACGCCACCGTCCCCGGAGTGCAGGACGCTCTCGGCTGGCCGGACGGATGGCAGCCCCGCGGCAGGACCGCGTGGATCGTCACCCGCGACGGCGACAGCATCGCCGCCCACCGCATCCGCCCCGAGGCCGACCAGGTCTTCGACGACGGCATCGCGTCTTCCCCGCACCGTTCGCCGAGCACGGCTACGCCTGCCCGAACGCCGACGGCTCGCTGGTGTTCGTGAGCGGGGACGCGGCACTGACGGCCGTCGACACCGCCGGCCGGCGGCTGTGGACCGTGGAGCACACCCCGTGGAGCAGCGGAGGGTCCGGCGACGGGGCGTGCGCTGCCACCCCCGACGAGCGCTACGTGCTCTCCACCATCCCCGGTCCTGTGAACGCGAACGGCTCGTACGACGGTGACCTGTGCATCGCCGTCGACGCGCGGAACGGGGAGGTGGCCGACCGGGTCGCCCTCACCGCAGCGTCGGCGACCTACACCTTCCACGGCCGGCCGACAGCCGACGGGGCGTTGCTGTTGTCGGCCGGCCAGGGACAGGAGGACGCCCTCTCCTACGCCGTCGCTTGCACAGGCGGGAAACTCAACGTCGCACCCGCCGCCCGCCCCGACGAACTCCTCGCCGGTATCAATCCCGACGGCGACCGCCTGATCACCCTCGAGCGCGCCGGCACCCGCCTCCAACTCCACGCCCTCACCGGCGACGGAACGTGGCAGGCCGCCGCGTCGATCGCCATCACGGACATCCCCGGCTCCGGCGACGACCGTCTCGTCAACCGCCCCGGCTTCCTCTCCGACACCGCCGTCATCGCCGCGGTCGCCGAACACGACTTCGCGGAAACCTCCCGCCACGTCCTCCTCGACCCGCAGACCCTCACCCTGCTCACCGAACTCACCTACCCGGCCGTTCCCGGCCCCGACCCGCTCGCTCTCGGCGACGGAACCTGGCTTACCACCACTGCCGGAGACCAGCTTTCCCGCTGGACCGTCGGCAACCTGTAGTCACGGGGGTGCCCTCAGGCATGTCCGCGCTTTCGGGTTGCCGACAGCGAGGTCGGCGCCGACCTGGACCGGGCGGGGAGTGGCAGACCTGCGCCTACCATGTCGAGGGTGCCCAGCACCGGGCCGCGATCCGCCGTCAGGCCGAGCGTGAGCAGGACCAGGATCACACCGAGCCGCCACCCGGGCCCGGTGCCGGCGGCCATCCACGGCCACCCCGGCCCGGTCGAGGAGCAGCGTTCGGCGTACTGTGACCGGCATATGTGGGCCGTGCCGCCGTGCGGCCAGCGTACGTCGCTGCTGGTGGACCAGCCCGCCCTGCTCAAGGTTCCCAAGGCGATCGACGGTGCCGGGCTGCCACCGGTCACGGTCCCGGCCTGGATGACCGCGGACCCCGAGGGCATCAGCCTGCGCGAGCAGCTGGCCGCTCGCGGCCGTGAGCGCGAGCTCGCCGGGAGCCGCTGATGACCGCAGTCACCGACCTCGGCCACATCGTCCTGCTCGCCGCCCGCCAGGCCGCCCGCACGAACGGCAAGGCCCCGTCCCATCGCACCCGCACCGTCCGTCCGGACGGACGGACGGACGCGCCGTGCGGCCGCGGGAGCAGATGCCGGTCGCGGACGTTTTCCTCGCCCTGGTCGCCGCCCACGGCTGGACCCTCGGCATCGCCGGCGGGGGCCTGCGCGGCCACTGGCCCACGATTGTCAGTGCCGAGGCTGCTGCCCACTGGCACCTCGCCGGCTACGACCCGACCACCCGCCGCCTGCGCGTGCTCGCCGACTCCCCGCCCAGCTGCGCCTCAGCGTGCGCCGCATCCTCGCTGCCCTCGAGCAGCTGCGGCCCGGCACCACGACGGCCGTCGACGTCCGCGTCGGCCCCGCCCCGTGGTGCAGCCCGACCAGGGCCCCGACGACCGGCCCACCCACGCGGCCGACCCGGCCCCCGCTCACCACATCTGCCAGGAGCTGAGCCGCCGGATGCGCCAGGACGCCACCGCCCACCGGACCGCGATCGCGGACGGCCCGGCCCCCGACGCCGACCAGCACGCCCGCCAGCAGCGCGAGCGCCATCGCGCCGCGCCCCCGCCGTCGCCTGCGGCCACGCCATCCCGCTGCGCACAGCAAAGGACCGCCTTTGAGACCGGCGCAGACTCGGTAGAGCTTGAGGTCGCAGACTCGCAAGCGGCCGGTCGTTCAGCGGGGCAGGATGCGCAGTACTGCCTCGCGTTCGCCGCTGAGCCGCAGGCCTTGCTGTACCGCGGTGCTCAGATCGAGGTCGCCGAGCAGGGTCGCGGCCAGCAGGTGCGGTGGTCCGGTCAGGGATGCGGTGGGGTGGTCGACCCGGCCGGCGTGGGTGTGCACCGAGCCGTCCTTGACTTCGATGACCAGGTCTTCGTTGCCGTCGGCGTGCAGTTGGAGGGCGATTGCCGGCTGGTCGGGGCGGTGGTCGGTGAGTGCCCGGGCGGGCATGTCCAGCCAGTGGGTGCGGAAGGTGTCGCTGCCGGCCGGCTCACGCAGCAGCGGAATTCCCCATCGGCTCAGTTCTTGCAGCACCGGTTCCAGTGCGCGGCCACGCTCGGTGAGGGAGAACAGGGTGGTGGCCACCGGCGGCGGGGCGGCCTTGCGGTGGATCAGGCCGGCTTCCTCGAGTTCGCGGAGCCGGTCGACCAGCAGGTTGCTGGCGATCCCGGGCAGCCCGTTGCGCAGGTCGGTGTGCCGGCACGGACCCAGGGCGAGCAGTTCACGGACGATCAGCAGGGTCCATCGGTCGCCGATGGTGTCCAGTGCTTTCGCGATGCCGCAGTACTGCCCGTAGGTGCGCATGCCACCACCCTACCTCGCGGCATTGAGATTCAAAACTCTCTTGTTGACTTTCTCAACAACGTCGGTCTAGCGTCGCTGCCCATGACCACCACCCTTTCCGTTCGTCGGCTCGCCTGGGCCGGCGTCGAGATCCGTCTCGGCGACACCCGCCTGCTGATCGACCCGCTCGAGAACGTCGCTCCGCTGGCGCCGGTGATGGGGCCGCCGCACCGGCCGGTCGACCCGGTCGACACCCCGCCCGGCACCCACGCCCTCATCACCCACCTGCACCCCGACCACTACGACCACGACCTGATCGCCCGGATCGCGGCCACCGGCACGATCGGCTGCCACACCCCGAGCGCGGCGGCGCTGCAGGAGGCGGGCATCACCCCCGTCGCCCAGCACCTGGGCCGCTCACGCCGCATCGGAGGGCTGACCGTCACCCCGGTGACCTCGCTGGACTGGCGCGGCAACGACTGCGACCAGGTCGCCTGGGTCGTCGAAGGAGCCGGCCGGCGGATCATCCACTGCGGCGACACCCAGTGGCACGGCAGCTGGTGGCAGATCGCCCGCGACCACGGCCCGTTCGACGTCGCGTTCGTCCCGGTCAACGGCGTCATCGCCCACTTCGAGGGCTACGCGGCCAACGTCCCGGCGACCATGACCCCCGAGCAGGGCGTCGAGGCCGCCGTCGCCCTGGGCGCCCGCACCGTCTGCGCCATGCACTACGGCCTGTTCCACAACCCGCCGTTCTACACCGAGCAACCCGACATCGAGCGGCGCTTCCAGCACGCCGCCGACGAGCGCGGCATCACCGCGGCCATCATCGCCGACGGCCGGCCCGTCCTCTGACCATCAGAAAACATCAGAAACCATCGGAAACAAGGAGCAACACATGAAGATCGTCCTGTTCGGTGCCGGCGGCAACATCGGCCGGCCCACCACCGAGGAACTGCTGCGGCGCGGCCACACCGTCACCGCGGTCACCCGGGCCGGCCACGTCGACGGACTCGAGCACAAGGCCCTGACCGTGACCACCGGTGACGTCACCGACGCCGCCGCGGTCGCCGGCCTCGCCGCCTCCCACGACGCCGTACTGTCGGCCGTCGGCCCCCGGATCGGCCAGGAGGACGACCGCGCCACGATCGTCGGTGCCGCCCGTGCGCTGATCGACGGACTCCGCCGAGCCGGCGTCACCCGCCTGGTCACCATCGGCGGTGCCGGCAGCCTGCGCACGCCCACCGGCGCCCGGGTCATGGACGACCCGGACTTCCCCGCGCTGTGGAAGGCCAACGCCCAGGCCCAGTCCGAAGCGCTCGACCTCTACCGCGGCGTGCACGACCTCGACTGGACGTACGTGTCGCCCGCCGCGGTCATCGCAGCGGGCGAGCGGACCGGGGTCTACCGCAGCGCCGGGGACACCCTGCTCACCGACGACGACGGCAACAGCCGCATCTCCTACGCCGACTACGCGATCGCCCTGGCCGACACGATCGAGAGCGGCACTGCGATCCGCCGCCGCATCACCGTGGCGTACTGAGCCATGAGCAACGACGCCGCCGACCGACACACCCGATTCATCGTCCTGCTCGCAGCGCTCGTGGCCCTGGGACCACTGTCCATCGACGGCTACCTGCCCGGACTGCCGGACCTCGCCGGCGACCTGCGCGCCGGCGCCGCGGCCACCCAGCTCACCATCACCGCCTGCCTGGCCGGGCTGGCCATCGGGCAGCTGATCGCCGGGCCGCTGAGCGACACCTACGGCCGGCGGCGTCCGTTGCTGGCGGGCCTCGCCCTCTACACGATCGCCAGCGCGCTCTGCGCGGTGGCACCCGACGTCCGGACCTTCGTCGGCCTACGCCTGGTCCAGGGCATCGGCGGGGCGTTCGGCATCGTCATCGCCAACGCCATGGTCCGCGACCGCACCTCCGGAACCCGCACCGCACGTCTCTTCTCCGCACTGACCTTGATCACCGGCCTGGCGCCGGTGTTCGCGCCGGTCCTCGGCGGCCAACTGCTGCGCGTCACGGCCTGGCCGGGGATCTTCGTGGCCCTGGCCGTACTCGGCGCCGTGATGCTGGCGGCCTGTTCCGCAGGACTGCCGGAGACCCGGCCCTCCGCGTCACGCCAGCCGCTGCCGGCTGTCGTCGGGCAGCTGCTCGGCGACCGGGTCTTCACCGGGTACGTCCTGGCCAACGGCCTGGTCTTCGCGGCGATGTTCGCCTACATCTCCGGCTCGCCGTTCGTCCTGCAGGAAATCCACGGCCTGTCACCACAGCAGTACAGCGCCGTGTTCGCCGTCAACGCCGCCGGACTCATCGCGGCCGCCCGGATCAGCGGCCGGCTGGTGGCCCGGGCCGGCGCCCGCGTGCTGCTGCGCGCCGGTCTGCTCGGCGCGACAGCCGGTGGCACCACGGTCCTGGGCGCGGTGCTGACCCGGGCACCCCTGCCCATGCTCCTGATCGGCCTGTTCGTCCTGGTCTCCAGCGTGGGCCTGGTCATGCCGAACGCCGCGGCCCAGGCCCTGGCCGACCACGGCGGACACGCCGGGTCGGCCGCCGCCCTGCTCGGCTTCAGCCAGTTCATGTTCGGCGCGGCACTTGCTCCGCTGGCCGGCGCGGGTGGCGCCACCGACGCCCTGCCGATGGGAATCATCGTCGCCGTGCTGCCGGCGCTCGCCCTGCTCACACTCGGCGTCCTCACCCGGTCGACGCCCGGTGAGCGCACCCGCAGGCCGGCTCGCCGAGGACCTGCCGGGCACCGGCGACCGCGCCGGCACATCGATCGCGGACGAGCCGGCATCCGGTGAATCGGGCCGGCGGGCCCGGGCCGCGGTCCTCCGGCACGATCACCTCAAGCTCCTCGCGACGCGCGGGCACGAGGGTTGAGCAGGTGGATCACCACGCGTGGCGCCGAGGCCGTCGCGACTGCCTCGTGCGGCCACAGACGCCCCTGAATGTCATGGCGACCTGATCCCGCGGGCCGTGAGGTGAGCGCGGACGGGCCCGGGGCTCGCGGACGGCGGTCGCTCACCCCGTTCCGGCGCATGCCTCCGCCTCTGCCAGGTACCGCGCCACCGGGCCCAGGGTCAGCATGCCGCTGGCGGCGCCGGCGTGTTCTGCACAGGCATCACGCAGGGCAGCCGCAGCGCGGGCGGCGATTCCGCGCTCGCCGAGGCGTACGGCGGCACGGGCGGTCAGGCACCACATGGCCTCCTGCATGTGGTCACGCGGTGGTTCGGGCACCGCGGCGAGGGTGGCACGGGCCTCCTCGACCCGGTCCTGGGCGAGCAGCACGAGGGGGCGCGTCCACGGCCTGTACGGGCCCCAGTCGAGGTGCTGGTCGGTGGGCGCGGGCCGGTCGTGCAGCAGGCGCAGTCCCAGCAGGGCGAGCGGAAGAAGGCCGCGGTGCAGCCCCGGCATTCCGGCCGTCCGGAGGGTGTCCTCGGCCGCGCGGTAGTGCGCCGCTGCCGTGGCGGCGGTCGGTCCGCCGGGTTCGGCGCTGCGGGCGGCCGCGGCCCGGGCCCTGAACCACCCGGTGAGGACGGGGACGAGGGGCGCCTCGGTGGTGGCGGCGAGCCGGTCGGCTGCATCGGCGTGCGAGGTCGCGGCCTCGAGGTCGCCGAGGGCCGAGGCGGATTGCAGGCGGACGAGTCGGCCGAGTACGGCGAAGTTCGGCAGCTCGTGCCGGGTGGACAACTCGAGGATCTCGGCCCCGGTCCTGTCCCGTGCCGCCGCGAGCCCGGGGCCGCTGAAGGACTGCAGGAACACCCCGTTGAGGGCGAAGGCCAGCAGGGCTGGATCGGCCAGATCCCGTGCCAGCTCCTCCGCCTGACGCGCCGCCTGTTGCGCGTGCTCCAGCTCGGTCCCGGACAGATCGGCGCTGCGGCTCTCGACGGCGACCGTGGCCAGGAGGCGGGCGCGCAGGTCGGCGGGGCCGCCTGGTCCGAGCCCGGTGAGCGTGCGCTCGGCAGCAGCGACGACGGCGCGGGACTGCTCCGGGTCATCGGCCCGGCTCCAGATGGCGGGCACGTCGTAGGCGCCGATGATGCGGGCGGTCAGAAAGAGGTCGCCCGTGCGTTCCGCTGCCTCGATGGCGGCGAGGCGATCGCGCCGCGAGTGGACGAGGGCGTCGCCACCCGCCAGTGCGAGGGTGCGGGCCAGATCCACGGTGGTGCGCGGGCCGAGCCGGACACCAGGGCCGGTCCACGCGGCATGTGCTCCTTCGGCGCGCGCGGACCCGTTGAGGATGTCCCTCTCCAGACGCTGAAGGTCGCCACCGGGGTCGAGTCCGAGTTGGCCGACGAGCATCGCGCGGGCGCGGCGGAGGGCGGCCAGCGCGTCGGCCCGGCGGCCCGCGCGGTACAGCGCGCGGGCAACCAGCTCCCAGGCCGGCTCGCGCCACGGGTGTTCGGCGACATGGGCCCCCAGTTCGGCGACGAGATCCGCCCCTTCCCCGGAGTCGAGGAGGATGCGGGCGCGCAGTTCCACCCCGTCCAACCTGAGCTCCTCCAACCGGGTTTGCTCGCGCTGCGCCCATGGGGAGCCGGTCACATCGGCGTAGGCGGGTCCGCGCCAGGCCGCGAGTGCCGTGCCGAGGTCGGTCACCGCGTCGGGGGTGCGGCGGGCCCGGGCCAGGGTGTCCTGGAACTGGTGGACGTCCACGTGCTCTCGCGGCAGGCGCAGCGCGTAGCCGGGACCTTCGGTGACGATGACGCGCGGCGGCTTGCGCGGCGGCCCGTGCGGGGAGGTCCGCGGCCCCTTGTGCGGTGGCGACCGTGACGCCGTCGGGCGACGGTGTCACCTGTACGACGGCGCCGGGCTGCACCCCGGCGCGGCGCAGGGTGTGCATCAGCCGGAGATCGGCCTGGATCGGCTCTCCGATGCGGTGTACGACCGCGCTCGCGCCGTCCGGGGCCCGCCCGAAGTCGTCGAGGCTGATCAATCCCTTCGTTCCCTCCCCGGGGGACAGTCCCGTGGTGTTCTTCCTGTCGAGCTCCTCCAGGCCCGGGATCGGGTTGCCGTAGGGGGATGTGGTCGGGTGTTGCAGCACGTGCAGGACACGGCGTTCGACGGCTTCGCTCATCACGTGTTCCCAGCGGCAGGCTTCGGTGTGGGCCTGTTCCCATTCCAGGCCGATCACGTCGACGAGCAGGCACTCGGCGAGGCGGTGCTTGCGCATGACACGTGTGGCCAGTCGGCGGCCCCGGTCGGTCAGTTCCAGGTGCCGGTCGCGGGCGACGTGCAGCAGTTCGTCGCGCTCCATCCGGGCGACGGTCTGACTGACGGTGGGTCCGCTCTGGTTCAGCTGCTCGGCGATGCGGGCACGCAGGGGGACCACGCCTTCCTCCTCGAGTTCCAGGATGGTGCGCAGGTACATCTCCGTGGTGTCGATGAGTTGAGACATGCTGCTGGTCAGGCGAGGGTTTCGGCGGTGGCGGTCAGGACGGCGCGGCCGAGGATGTGGCCGGCCATGGTGAAGCCGAGGACGGCGGGGGTGGCGTCGGGGGGGACGCCGATGGTGTCGACGTCGAGGGCGTGCACCACGATGAAGTAGCGGTGCGGGCCGTGGCCGGCCGGCGGGGCGGCGCCGATGAAGCGGGCCATGCGGGCGTCGTTGGGCAGCTGGAACGCGCCCTCGGGCAGGCCGGAGCCGGTGTCGTCGCCGGCGCCTTCAGGCAGCTCGGTGACGGTGGCGGGGATGTCGGCGACCGCCCAGTGCCAGAACCCGGAGCCGGTTGGCGCGTCGGGGTCGTAGACGGTGACGGCGTAGCTACGGGTGCCTTCCGGGGCGCCACTCCAGGACAGCTGCGGAGAGACGTCCTTCCCTCCCGGGATGCCGGAGAGGCCGGAGTACTGCTCGACCGACCATGCGGCGCCGTCGGTGACGGTCGTGCTGGTGACGGTGAAGGACGCCGCCTCCGGGAGGCGGGCGAAGGGGTTGTTGGTGCTCATTGCATCGTTCCTTTTCAGAGCGGGTTGCGGGCGGCCGGCGAAGGGGTCCGCCCGAGTGCCGTCCGGCGCGCAGCGGTGGCGGTGCCGCATGTCGGCGACGACTTCGAATCGACCATAGCAGCAATAATCGATTATTTTCCAGATCGTCTATGGTGGTGGCATGACGACCCACACCGCGGCCGCCTCGGGGAAGCCGATGCTCTCCGAGCAGGTCTACACACGCCTGCGCGACGCGATCATGCGCGGACAGTACGTCCCCGGCGACGCCCTCAAGCCGCAGGAGCTCGCCAAGGAACAGGGCGTGAGCCTGGCCGTCGTGCGCGAGGCGCTGCTGCGGGTGGTCGGCGAGGGCCTCGCCGACCGTCTCCCCAACCGCGGCTTCGCCGTTCCGGCCTTCTCCGACCGCCGCTGGCAGGAGATCGCGGAAGCCCGACGCACCATCGAACCGGTCATGCTGCGCATGTCCATCGAACGCGGCGACGTCGACTGGGAGACCCGCGTGCGGGCCACCCACCACCGGTTGGCCCGCACCCCTGCGTACGCGGAAGGGGAGGGCGAGTACTACAGCGCCGAATGGGCCGAAGCCCACCGCGCCTTCCACCGCACCCTGTTGGAAGGCTGCGGCAACGCCGTCCTGCTGGAGGCCTTCGACCGGATGTGGACCGCAAGCGAGCTGGCCCGCCGCTGGTCGGCGCACCGCGCCCCGGGCCGGGACGGCATCGCCGAACACCGCCGGCTGGAGGAGACAACGCTGGCGCGTGACGCCGACACCGCCGCCGAACTACTCACGCAGCACCTCGCGCTGACCGCGAACGCACTGACCGACTGCCCCGACCACGGACCCGCGAACCACACCTGAGGCCTGGCCCAGCTGGAGGCGTCCCGGACAGGTGAAGTCGCCGGACCTGGTCGCTCCGACCAAAACCCACTTCAAACGCCACAAAGCATCCTCAATCACCAGTACCTGTCGCGTGAGGGCCGCGTCGCCGCCCGGGGACGGCTCAGGCGCATCGACGCCCCGGCGGAGGTCGCGACCGCCTACCGCGGGTTCGCGCACCCGAACCCGCCTGCTGTTGGCGCTCGGCGTCTTCGCACGGCATCTCGGCGTCGGATGGCTGATCTGGGGGCTGGCGACCGCAGTCGGCTGGCAGCTCGTGTTCGCACCTGGGAAGCGCGGCGGCCTGCTGGAGCGCGCCTCTGCCTGACCCGCGCCTCCCAGGACGTCGGTGGTCCCACCTTTTGGGTGGCGTCTCGGCAATCGGGTTTCACGCACCAGGTCGTAAATTGACAGCCTGAGGGCTACCGCCAGCGCTTCGGCCTGGTCGAGACCCAGCGCCGCACGCCGAAGGCGTCCTACACCTGGTACCGCGACCTGATCGCGGTCCACAAGGCGCGGCACGCACGGTAGGTGGGCCTGTGGCCGACCGGCGTGACATGAGAATGGGGACGCAGAGCCCGGCCGCACCGGGCGGCGCCAACGGCGTGCTCGCAGACCTCTTGTGCAGGCTCGAGCCGGGCGGCTCGGTGACGGTCGAGGTCCGACAGCTGCCTGCGGGTGAGCGGGTGGCGTCGGCGTATGCGGGGGCCGAGCGGCAGGTCTCGACGTGCTGACCCGGGTCGAACCGGCAGCCGGGGATGGGGCCGGACGCACGCCTCTCAAGGTCCGCGAGGGTGAGGCGGGCGCGGGCGGAGTCTCTGTTCAAGGTTGCTACCAACCGGTACGTTCGCGGTGGGGAACCCCTACTGCTCGGCGGGCGCGCCAGGAGGCACGATGACGATTCCGTTCCAGGTCCGGGTCCAGGCGGCGGCCGTGAAAGCGGCCTACGCGTTGCCCGGCCCGCTGCGGAGGCTGATCGCGGGCGCGCCGGTGCGGCGGGACGGCCAGGAGCTGGCGCTGGACGCGCAGTTGCTGCTGCGTCTGCAGCAGCTCTCGGGCACCCACCTGGTCAGCCCCGGCGGGGTCGCGCACTCGCGGGCGGCGCTGGATCTGGGGCGGCATCTGGTGAGCGGCGCGCCGATCGAGCCGGTGGCGACGCGGGAGATCCGCATCCCCGTCGAGTACGGCGAGATGCCGGCCACCCTGTACACGCCGGCCGGGCTCGCCGAGCCGTCCGGGCTACTGGTCTTCTTCCACGGCGGCGGCTGGGTGCTCGGTACCCGGACGAGCCACGACAACACCGCGCGGTTCCTCGCCCAGCGGGCGGGCGTGCGAGTGCTGTCCGTCGAGTACCGGCTCGCTCCCGAGCACATCTTCCCCGCGGCCGTGGACGACGCGCTGGCCGCCTTCGACTTCGCCCACGCCAAGGCCGCCGACCTCGGCAGCGACCCGGCGCGGATCGCGGTCGGCGGCGACAGTGCGGGCGGCAACCTGGCCGCCGTGACCGCCCAGCTGGCCGCCCGGCGCGGTGGGCCCATGCCGGTGTTCCAGCTGCTGTTCTACCCGACCACCGACGCGTCGAGGCACCGGCGCTCGCGTGAGCTCTTCGCCGACGGGTTCTTCCTCACCAGCAGGCACATGGACTGGTTCGCCGACCACTACGCGCCCGAAGGCGTGGACCGTACCGATCCCCGGCTCTCGCCGCTGCTCGCCACCGACCTGGCCGGACTGCCGCCCGCGTACATCGCGACGGCAGGCTTCGACCCGCTGCGCGACGAGGGCGAGGCATACGCGCAGCGGCTGGTGGACGCGGGGGTGGTGGTCGCGCTCAGCCGCCAGCCGGACCTCATCCACGGGTACATCAACTTCCTGGGTGTCGGCCGGCGTTTCCGCGAGGCGACGGCGGAGGCGGCCGGTGCGCTTCGGCTGGCGCTGGCAGCGGGCTGAGGTTCGGCGTCTGCCCGGGGCGCTGGCGGGGGCAGGAGTCCGCTCGCCGGCGCGCCTCGGGCGAGCGCTCCGCCGAGTGCTCCGGCCGAGACCGCCGGCCGCGAGCGGGGCCGGAGCGCCAGTGTCCCCACGTCTCTGGCCGCGGAGGACCGCGCCAGCAGTCGCAGCCGGCCGACCAGGAGGCGGCCGAATCGGTGGACCGGACGGAACGTCACGATCCAAGCGTGGGCCGATTCGGGGCACGAGCACTCCCGATGTGATCGCACCGTGGCCCTGTACGCCCCTGGATGATCGACCAGGGTGAGCCTCTTGACCTCGGTGGCCCCAGCCACTAGTTTTCGGTGGAAGTCGACCCATAATCGCCGAAAGGAGGCGACCAGCGGATGTACACCAACTCCGATCTCGGTCGCCTCGCCCGCCGCACGGTCTGGGTTCCGGGGCGGATCGCGCACGGCTGCTGAGTACGCCGTTTCTGATGTGCCCGTGCGTGGCACATCCGGGCCTCCCGTCGCAACCTCCCGGAACGTCGCTGTGGCCTGCCGGCCTGCGCCCGCTCCTCTCACGTGACCTCCCGCCACGCCGCTGTGGCGTGCCATTTTGCGCCCGTTCCTCTCACGTGGCGAGTCTGAATACAGGAAGCTGCCTGAAATTGGCGAAGACGATGAATCGACCGACCGTGCACCGAAACGAAGGCCTGTCATGGTAGCGGCGCGGATCACGGTCAACGGGAAAGAAGCACCGATCTCACCGGCTGCGCCCAACACCACGGTGCTGGCCTTTCTTCGCGAGCGCGGCCTCACCGGCACCAAGGAGGGCTGCGCCGAGGGTGAATGCGGAGCCTGTTCGGTCCTGGTGGCCCGTCCCGGGGTGAACAGGCCCACCGACTGGGTGGCGGTCAACGCCTGCCTGGTCCCGGTCGCGGCGCTCGACGGCCAGGAGATCATCACCTCCGAAGGTCTGGCCACCGCCGGTGAACCCGGCAAGCCGCCCACCCTCCACCCGGTGCAGGAGGAGATGGCGGTCCGCGGCGGCTCCCAATGCGGTTACTGCACACCGGGATTCGTCTGCAGCATGGCTGCCGAGTACTACCGGCCCGACCGCTGCGCGCACGCGGACCCGGCCGACAGTACCGACCACGAGCAGGGTCCGAACGGTTTCGATCTGCACGCGCTGAGCGGAAACCTGTGCCGCTGCACCGGCTATCGCCCGATTCGCGATGCCGCGTTCGCCGTCGGTATGCCCACCGACGAGGACCCGCTGGCACAGCGTCGCGAGCAGTCCCCGCCGGCACCGGTTGCCACCGAATACGCCCAGGACGACAGCGAGTTCCTGCGGAAGAGCACCCTGGCCGAGACACTGCAGCTGCTGCGCGAGCGGCCCGACGCGGTGGTGGTCGCCGGCTCCACCGATTGGGGTGTGGAGGTGAACATCCGTTCCCGCCGGGCGGATTGCGTGATTGCCATCGACCGGCTGTCCGAACTGCGCGAACTGCGAGTCGAATCCGACCACATCGAGATCGGGGCGGCGCTGACGCTCACCGAGATCGAGCGCCACCTCGACGGCGGCATCCCGCTGCTGGCAGAGCTGTTCCCGCAGTTCGCATCCCGGCTCATCCGCAACACCGCGACTCTCGGCGGCAACCTGGGTACCGGCTCGCCCATCGGTGACAGCCCGCCGGTGCTGCTGGCGCTGGAGGCATCGGTGGTGCTCGCCGGTGCCGACGGTCAGCGCGAGGTCCCGCTGGCGGACTACTTCACCGGTTACCGGCAGAGCGTGCGCCGCCCCGGCGAGCTGATCCGCGCGGTGCGCATCCCGCGGCCGCTGTCGCCGGTCACGGCCTTCCACAAGATCGCCAAGCGGCGCTTCGACGACATCTCCAGCGTGGCGATCGCTTTTGCGCTGGACGTCGAGGACGGGATCGTCCGCAAGGCACGCATCGGCCTGGGCGGCGTGGCCGCCACCCCGATCCGCGCGCTCACCACCGAAGCGGCGCTGGAGGGCAGACCGTGGGCGGCGGAGACCGTCGAGGCCGCGGCCCGGGTGCTGCAGGCCGAGGGCACCCCGATGGACGATCACCGCGCCAGTGCCGCCTACCGCTCCGCGATGCTCGGCCAGAGCCTGCTGAAGCTGTACGCACGGACCACCGAGGCGGTGTCGTCATGAGCCAGCTGTCCGAACGCCCCGAAAAGCCCGTCGTCGGCGTCCCGGTGCCGCACGAGAGCGCCGTCCTGCACGTCACCGGCACCGCGCTCTACACCGACGACCTGATCCATCGCACCAAGGACGTACTGCACGCCTACCCGGTCCAGGTCATGAAGGCCCACGGCCGGATCACCGCGCTGCGCACCGAGCCCGCGCTCGCGGTGCCCGGTGTCGTCCGTGTGCTGACCGGTGCCGACGTGCCCGGCGTCAACGATGCCGGGATGAAGCACGACGAACCGCTGTTCCCCGATGAGGTCATGTTCCACGGCCACGCGGTCGCCTGGGTGCTCGGCGAGACCCTGGAAGCGGCCAGGCTCGGTGCGGCGGCCGTCGAGGTGGAACTCGACGAACAGCCCTCACTGATCACCCTGCAGGAGGCGATCGCGGCGGGCAGTTTTCACGGCGCCCGGCCCGTGATGCTGACCGGCGACGTCGACGCGGGCTTCGCCGACTCCGCGCACGTGTTCACCGGCGAGTTCCAGTTCTCCGATCAGGAGCACTTCTACCTCGAGACGCACGCGGCGCTGGCCCACATCGACGAGGCCGAGCAGGTGTTCGTCCAGAGCAGCACCCAGCATCCCTCGGAGACCCAGGAAATCGTCGCCCACGTGCTCGGTCTGCACAGCCACGAGGTGACCGTGCAGTGTCTGCGGATGGGCGGCGGCTTCGGCGGCAAGGAGATGCAGCCGCACGGGTTCGCGGCCGTCGCCGCGCTCGGCGCCAGGCTGACCGGTCGGCCGGTTCGGGTACGGCTCAACCGTACTCAGGATCTGACCATGTCCGGCAAACGGCACGGCTTCAACGCCACCTGGAAGATCGGCTTCGACGCCGACGGCCGCATCCAGGCCCTGGACGCCACGTTGACCGCGGACGGCGGCTGGAGCCTGGACCTCTCCGAGCCGGTGGTGGCCCGTGCGCTGTGCCACATCGACAACACCTACTGGATTCCCAACGCGCGCATCGCCGGTCGCATCGCCAGGACCAACAAGGTCTCCAACACCGCCTTCCGCGGCTTCGGCGGACCGCAGGGCATGCTGGTGATCGAGGACATCATGGGCCGGTGCGCGCCGCTGCTCGGCCTGGATCCGATGGAGTTGCGGGAGCGCAACTTCTACCAGCAGGGTCAGTCGACGCCGTACGGACAGCCGGTCCTCCACCCCGAACGGATCACCGCCGTCTGGAAACAGGTTCAGGACAACGCCGGCATCACCGATCGCAGGCGCGAGATCGCCGCCTTCAACGCCTCGAAGCCGAACACCAAGCGGGCACTTGCGATCACCGGCCTCAAGTTCGGAATCTCGTTCAACCTCACCGCCTTCAACCAGGGCGGCGCGCTGGTGCTGATCTACAAGGACGGCTCGGTCCTGATCAACCACGGCGGCACCGAGATGGGCCAGGGCCTGCACACCAAGATGCTGCAGGTGGCCGCCACCACCCTGGGCATCCCGCTGCACAAGGTGCGGCTTGCCCCGACGCGAACGGACAAGGTGCCCAACACCTCTGCCACCGCCGCCAGCGCCGGGGCGGACCTCAACGGTGCGGCGGTGAAGAACGCCTGCGAGCAACTGCGCGACCGGCTGCTGCAGGTGGCCGCCACCCAGCTGGGTTCGAATGCTTCGGATGTACGCATCGTCGAGGGCGTCGCCCGCGCCCTGGGCAGCGACAAGGAGCTGGCCTGGGACGACCTGGTGCGCACCGCGTACCTCCAGCGGGTTCAGCTGTCGGCGGCCGGTTTCTACCGGACCGAGGGTCTGCACTGGGACGCGAAGGCGTTCAGCGGCTCGCCGTTCAAGTACTTCGCCCATGGCGCCGCCGCGGCCGAGGTGGAGGTGGACGGCTTCACCGGCGCCTACCGCATCCGGCGGGTGGACATCGTGCACGACGTCGGCGACAGCCTGTCCCCGATGATCGACATCGGTCAGGTCGAGGGTGGATTCGTGCAGGGAGCGGGCTGGCTGACGCTCGAGGACCTGCGCTGGGACGCCGGTGACGGGCCGAACCGCGGCCGGCTGCTGACCCAGGCCGCGAGCACCTACAAGCTGCCGAGCTTCTCGGAGATGCCGGAGGAGTTCAATGTCACGCTGCTGGAGAACGCCACCGAAGAGGGCGCGGTGTACGGGTCCAAGGCGGTGGGTGAGCCTCCGCTGATGCTTGCGTTCTCGGTGCGAGAAGCGTTGCGGCAGGCCGCCGCCGCCTTCGGGCCCAGCGGTGTCAGCGTCGAGTTGGCCTCGCCCGCGACGCCGGAGGCGGTCTACTGGGCGATCCACGCGGCTCGCCAGGGCGATGTCTCCCGCAACGGTCACGCCCGCAACGCGTCTGCCACCAACGGCCGGGCCGGAAACGGGCACGTCGCCAGCGGCAGGATCCCATCCGGTGCTGAAGCGTTGAGCGGTGCCTGACATGACGTGGGTCGCCGCGGTGGCACGGCTGCGAGCACGTCGGGAGTCCGGCGTGCTGGTGACCGTCGCGACCGTGCGCGGCCATGCGCCGCGCGACGCCGGCGCGAAACTCGTGGTGGGGCAGACCGAGACGTGGGGCTCGATCGGTGGCGGCAACGTCGAGGCCGTCGCGATCGACCGGGCGCGGGAGCTGATCGCCGAGTCCAGGCCTGAGCCGGAGCTGATCGACTTCGCCCTGAACGACAAGGTGGTCAACCAGCACGGCGTGCAGTGCTGCGGCGGCACGGTCTCGGTGCTGCTCGAACCGCTGCCGACGGTACGAGCGGTGGCGATCTTCGGCGTCGGGCACGTCGGGCTGGAACTGGCGCGCATCCTGGCACGTCAGGACCTCGACCTCCATCTGATCGACACCCGCTCCGACATCCTCACCGAGGAGCGGCTCGACGTGCTGGCAGACGCGGTGGCGCAGGTGACCGTGCATCACACGCCGCTGCTGCCCGAGGAGGTGCTGGCGGAGTTGCCGCGCGGCACCCACGTCCTGATCATGACTCATGATCACGCCGAGGACGCCGCGCTGTGCGACGCCGCCTTGCGCACAACCCATCTCGGCTCCATCGGGCTGATCGGGTCGGCGGCCAAGTGGGTGCGGTTCCGCAAGCGCCTCGCCACCGAGGGCGGCCACGACGAGGCCAGCATCGATCGGATCAAGACCCCGATCGGGCTGGCCGACATCACCGGCAAGGATCCAGCGACCATTGCCGTGAGCGTCGCTGCCGACTTGCTGCGCACCTTCGAAGCCGAAGGGAACTGATTCTCCACTGCGTTCGCGAAGACGGGGTGATCGTTTGCCGGCGACGACAGCACCACCATGCTGTCCTTCCACCGGCCGGACATCGTCGCCGCCGGGGCACTGATCGCTTCGCTCGTCGGTATGGACGTCGAACGGGGCGAGCGGGCAGGTACGTGAGGCACCGGGCCCCGACCCGTCCTCGAGCGGACCGCCGGCAGAGCCTGGTACACGGGATGCGGGCGATGGGCACCTTGTGCGACGCGGTGATCGTCGGTCGGGGGCGCAGCGCGATTGTGTGGCTCCGAGAACGGGCTCGGTGGCCTCCCGGCCGACCTCGTGGCGGGCATGTAGGGGCGACGCCGGTTGGCTGATGACAAATCAGATAAGGATATCCATGAGTGGCTTGAGGGACGAGCACGACGAGCGACTGCGTCGACCGGCGGGAATCAGCTCGATATGGCTGGGTGACACCAAGGTGTCGTACGTGCCCGACGGCGATGTGCGGCTCCGGCCGCTGCAACTGCTCCAGGACACCACGGAGGAGGTGTGGGCCGCACATCCCGAGCACCTGGACGCCACCGGCCGCCTGGTGGGGAGCGTCGGTGGTCTGCTGGTGGAGCACGGCGACCGCGCGCTGCTGATCGACGCGGGCTTCGGCCCGCGGGCGTACGAGGCTCCCGACGGCCCCCTCGGCGCGATCCGGGGAGGTGCGCTGCCGCGCAGTCTGGCCGAACTCGGCTGCAGCCCAGAGGACATCGAAGCGGTGGCATTCACACACCTCCACTTCGACCACCTCGGCTGGGCCTGCCATCCCGCTCCTGGTGGCGAACGGCCCGTGTTCGCCCACGCCGACTACCTGATCTCCGAGCCGGAGTGGGACCGGCGCGACCTCCTGGAGGCCCAGGGCATGGCCGAGCAGGCCGCGGTCCTCGCGCAGCACGTACGGACGATCACGGACGGGCAGGAGGTCTTCCCCGGCGTCCGCGTGCGGGTCGCCTCCGGCCACACCGTCGGGCACGCCGAGTACGTCATCACCGGGGGCGGACGACGCCTGATTGCCTTTGGCGACGCCGTGATCTCGCCGATCCAGATCGACCACCCCGACTGGTCCTCGGCCTTCGACCACGACCCCGCCCTGGCCGCCGACCACCGCCGTCGCCTCGTCGCCGAGCTGGCGGAGCCCGGCACGGTCGGCTTCGGCGTCCACTTCGCCGGCGTGGTGTTCGGACACGTCCAGCTGGATGGAGACGGCCCGGCCTGGCGGCCCCTGGACGCGCCCGAACCCGGAGCGGCCGGGGCGACGCCTCGACGAGCATCGCAGCGTGGACGGTAGCGAACCCCCGCGAGGCGGCGCAGATCAGCGAACAGGCCGAGGTCGGGTTCGGCCCTGCTGTCGGCAGGGCCGGTCAGCTGTGGCTGCCTGCGATGCGGTCGGACTCGAGCGCGGCCAGAATCGCCGTGGTCACGGTGAGCACGGTGTCCGAGTCCTCCTGGGTGAGCTCCGGGAAGTCCTCCAGCAGCTGTTGCGGCAGCGGGCTGCCGAGTGCACCTTCCAGGAGCCGTGACAGGCGGAGCCCTGACTGCCGCATGCACAGACCGACATTCCAGCCGTTCTCGTCCTGTTCGATCGAGACGTGGAGCCGTGCAGCGGCGGCGAGGTTGTCGGGGGTCTCCGATCCGAAGGCCAGCAGCCCGGCCGTCAGGTCCGTGGCGAGTTTCTGCGGTGGCGTTTCAGGGTGGTCGCCCACGGCCGACAGGGCGGCTCGGAACCGGTCCCGTGCGGGATTGGCGACCGCCCGGTCGTTCTTGATCGAGGGTGATCCCAGCGCCGACAGCACCAGTTTGGCCACCCGGAGGGCGCACTCCCACTCCTGCTGGGGCAGGCCCGGCCACCGCTGTTGCACCTGTTCCGGGACATCGAGGCCGTCCGCGAGCCAGAGGACGTCCACCAGGCGGACATCGCGATCCTTCAGGCAGAGTCCGAGGTTCCGTCGCCCGTACAGGTCCTCTTCGACCGAGACAGCGAGTTGGCCGGCCGCCGCGGCGACGGCGGCCGTGTCGTGGCCGAAGGTGGGCAGTCCCGCCACCACCTGGGCGCCGAGTTGCGCGACGCCGGACTCCCAGTGCTCACCGAGACCGAACAGGGCGGCCCGGAAGCGGGACCGCGCGCTCTGCTGCATCACTGTGTGCATTCTCCTCGGATCACCATGGCGAGGCCATCACCGCGGTCACGTCGTCGGCATTGCCGTCCGTCCGCTGCCGGGTTCAGGAGCGGGCGTGCCGACGGTCGGTGGCGGCGTCGGCTGTGGACGTGCGCGAGGCCAGAGGCCGTACGTCGGGGCGGGGGAGCGAGGTGGCCCGGTGTACCAGCAGGTCGCGTAGGGCGTGTTCGGCGGTGGGGTCGGCGGGGGTGACCACGGTCAGGCACTGGTCGCCGTCCTGGAGGGTGGCCAGCATGTCGTAGCGGACGGTCAGCGGGCCGACCACCGGGTGGTGCAGGCGCTTGGTACCGTGGGCGCGCTGCCGCACCGTGTGGTCGTCCCACCAGGTGCTGAACTCGGCACTCTCCGAGCGGAGTTCGTCGATGACCTGGCGCAGCCTGGGGTCGCCCGGGTGCCTGGCCTGGTTGGCTCGCAGGTGGCCGACGGTCTCGCGGGCGACCCGTGTCCAGTCCAGTTGCATCGCTCGTACCCGCTCCACCAGGAACAGCATCCGGGCGCTGTTGGCCGCCTCGCCGGTGCCGAACTCCTCGCCGAAGAGCGCGGTGGCGGCGGCGTTGTGCGCCAGGACGTCGAAGCGGAAGTCGGTGAGGTACGCGGGCAGCAGCGGCATCCCGTCCAGCAGGACCCGCATCGAGTCCGCGACCGGCAGCGAGGCCTCGGCGCCGACCGGGGACCGGCTGCCGGCGATCACGTGCAGGTGCCGGCGTTCGGCCGGTGACAGCCGCAGCGCCTCGGCGAGGGCGTCGAGCACGGCGGCCCCCGGGGTGCCGACCCGGCCCTGTTCGAGCCGGATGTACCAGTCGATGCTGACGGCGGCGAGCTGGGCGACCTCCTGGCGCCGCAGCCCCGGGGTACGACGCCGGTCCGTGTCCGGGAGCCCGACGTCCTGCGGCCCGAGGCGGGCGCGCACCGCGCGCAGGAACTGGCCCAGCTCGGCGCGCTGAGGGGCCGGTCGGCGGGGCGCCGGTCCGCGCGGTGCCGGTCGGCTGGGTATCGGTCGGTGCTCCACGTCGTCCATCCTCCGGCATCGCCGCGCGATGTCCAGCGCGGGGCCTGGCACCCCGAGTACCAGCATCGGGAGAGCCTTCCCCGGCTGCCCGGTGCCTGGTGATCGTGGGAACCGAGCAACCCGTTCGAGGAGGACCCGATGACCAGCACCACCCGCGCCGCAGCCGATGCCGCTCCCGCCACCACCATCGCGGCCGACCCCGTGGACACGGACGCCTTCGGCTACCGTCCCGTCCGGCGAGGGGTCCCGGAGGGCGTCGCGCGGTTCACCGTGACCAGTCCGGACTTCGACGCCGACGGCGCCCTGCCGGACGACGCCTGGGCCGACGCGTTCGGCTGCGCCGGCCCCAACCGGCAGTTCGAGCTGGCCTGGAGCGGGGCACCGGAGGGCGCCAGGAGCTTTGCCGTCACCATGTTCGACCCGGACGCGCCCACCGGCGCCGGGTTCTGGCACTGGCTGGTCTGGGACCTCCCCGCCGACACCACGGGCCTGGGCCGGCCGCTCCCCGCCGGCGCGGTCGCGGGCACCAACGAGGCCGGCCGGACCGGCTACCTGGGCCCCTGCCCGCCGGTCGGTGACGTCCTGCACCACTACGAGGTCTCGGTGTACGCGCTGGACGTGCCCAGTCTGCAACTGCCGGCCGACACCCCGCCGACCGTCGCCGCCTTCACGATGTCGGGCCACATCATCGCCCGGGCCCGACTGACCGGCACGGCCCGCCGCTGACCGGAAGGGGGGTGCCCGCGGGCACCCCCACCCCGGCCGACCACCCGCGAGTGGCGGCCCGCCCGGCCGCTTCGGACGCCGGCCGGTTCAGAGGCTGTGTGCCGGCAGGGTGGTGCGGGCCGTGGCGCGTACGGGCTTGCTGCTGCGCAGCTCGAGCAGCTTCAGGCGGAGCTGTTCGGCGTCGGGGAGTTGGAGGTCCTGGAAGAGCAGCCGGGCCTGTTCCCAGGCGTCGCGGGCGGACTCGGGGTCGCGGGCGGCGCGGTGGGTCTCGCCGAGGCGGGTGAGGGTGTCGGCCTGGTGCAGGACGTGGCGGTCGCGGCGGAACAGGTCGAGTGCGCGGTGGTAGCACTCGATGGCCTGCCGGTGGTGGCCGAGGTGGTGGTGGGCGTGGCCCAGGCTGTCCAGGCTGGTGGCCTCGAAGTCCTCGGTGTCCAGGCCGTGGTGGAGTTCCAGGGTCTGCCGGCAGGAGTCCAGGGCCTGGCGGTGGTTGCCGAGCCGGGCGTGGATGCAGCCGATGGCGTTGAGGATGCCGGCCTGGCCGCGGCGCTCCCCGGACGCGCGGTACAGCGGCAGGGCCTGGCGGGCCTGGTCGAGCGCCGCCCGGTAGCGGCCCTGGCGGTCCAGCAGGAGGGCGAGGCCGTGGCGGGTGTTGGCCTCGCCGAGCGGGTCGTCGAGACATCGGTAGAGCTCGATGGCGAGGTCGAGGTGGCTGCGGGCGTTCGGGTAGGCCCGTACGAGCAGCGACAGGTGGGCCAACTGGCGGTGCACGCGGGCCTGTTCGGCCAGGTCGCCGAGGCAGCGGGCAGCGGCCAGGGCGCTGGTCCGGACCGCCCGGTAGTCGTGCCATTGCCCCCGGTGTTCCAGGAACACCCCGAGCGGTCGGGCGAGTTGGCAGACCTCGGCCGCCATGCCGCGGGTCTCGGCCTGGGCGAGCGCGGCCAGCAGGACCCGGTGCTCGGTGCTGAACCAGTACCAGGCCTGCTGGCTGTCGGCGAGGGTCTCCGGCAGCACGCCGGGGCCCGGCGGGGAGAGCGGCAACTGCTCGCGGGCCGGGGCCAGTAAGCGGGCGGCGGGATAGGCGGTGTGCAGGTAGTGGTCGAGGGTCCGGCGGGCCACCCGGTGCTGTTCCGCCGGGCTGTCGTGGACGCCGGACTGCTCGGCGGCGTAGGCGCGCAGCAGGTCGTGGCAGGTGTAGCGGCCGGGGGAGGATTCGGTCAGCAGGCAGGCGCGGGCGAGCTCGTCCAGGGCGGTGCGGGCCTGTTCGCGGGTGACGGCGGCGAGGCTGGCCGCGGCCGGCACGGTGATGTACGGCCCGGGGTGCAGGCCGAGGAAGCGGAACATCCGGGCGGTGGCCGGGGCGAGGGTCCGGTAGGACCAGGAGAAGACTGCGCGGGCGTTCGAGGTCACGTCGCCGGTGTCGAGGGCGGCCAGCCGGTTGTGGTCCTGGCGCAGTTGGGCGGCGAACACGGCAAGGGAGAAGGCGGGTTGGGCGGCCGCGTTGGCGGCGGTGATGTTGAGGGCCAGCGGCAGCCGGGCGCACAGGTCGATCAGTTCCCCGACGCTCGCCGGCTCGGCGGCGACCCGCCGCGCGCCCAGTCGGCGGGCGAGCAGGTCGCGGGCCTCCTGCGGGGTGAGCAGGTCCAAGGTGAGGCTGTGGGCGCCGTCGCGGGCGACCAGGCCGGCGAGCTGGCTGCGGCTGGTGACCAGGACCATGGAACCGGCCGAGCCGGGCAGCAGCGGGCGGACCTGCTCCGGGTCGCAGGCGTTGTCGAGCACCACCAGCATCCGCCGGCCGGCCATCAGGCTGCGGTACAGCCCGGTCTGCGCCTCGTGGTCGGCCGGGATCTGCGCGGCCGGTACCCCGAGTGCGTCGAGGAACCCGCGGATCGCGGTCCCGGCGGGCACGGGGGTGCCGGTCGGGTCGAAGCCGCGCAGGTTGACGTAGAGCTGGCCGTCGGGGAAGTTCCCGGCCGCCCGGTGGGCCCAGTGCACGACCAGGGCGGTCTTGCCGATCCCCGCGGTGCCGCCGATCGCGGCGACCACCATCGAGCGGCCCGCCTGTCCGGCCAGGGCACTCAGTTCGTCGAGCTGTCCGGCACGCCCGGTGAAGTGCACCAGGTCGTGCGGCAGTTGGGCGGGTACGGGCATCGGGCTGGCGGCGGCGCCGGCCTGTGCGGGTGCGGCCGGCGGCCGGGCGGGCGCGGGCAGCGGGGCGGCGGCGCCCGGCGCCGCTGGTACGGGTGGCAGCAGGGAGGGGTCCGCGTTCAGGATGCGCCGGTGCATGGCGTGCAGTCCGGGGCCGGGGTCGACGCCGAGCTCGGCCCGCAGCAGCCGTTCGGTCTCGCGCAGCACGCTGAGCGCCTCGGCCTGTCTGCCCGCGCCGTAGAGCGCGTGCATCTGGAGTTCGCGCAGTTGCTCGCGCAGCGGGTGTTCGGTGACGAGTGCGGCGAGTTCGGCGGCGGCGTGGTCGTACCGGCCGAGGGCCACGGCGCAGGCGAGGCGCTCCTCCTGGGCGCTCAGCCGCAGCTCGTTCAGCCTGGTGCGCTGGGCGTCGGCGTAGGGGCCTGGGACGCCCGCGAGCGCGGTCCCGGTCCACAGGGCCAGGCCCTCGGCGTACTGGCCGACCGCTCGGGCCGGGTTGCCGCCGGTGCGTGCGGCGCGTCCCTGGGAGAGCAGGTGGCCGAAGCGGGTCAGGTCGCAGCGCCGGGGTCCGGCCTCCAGGACGTACCCGCCGCCGACGGACCTGATGTGGCCGCTCCCGGCGCGGCCCAGGACCAGCCGGAGCCGGTAGATGTAGGTGCGCACCAGCCGGGTGGAGGTCGCGGGGGCGGTCTCCCCCCAGACGTCGTCGACCAGGCCGTCCAAGGTGACGTGGGCGCCCTTGCGCAGCAGCAGTGCGGCCAGGACGGCCCGTTGTTGGGGCTGTCCGAGGTCCAGCTCGGTGTCCCCCCGCCAGGCCCGTACCGGGCCCAGAACCGCGAATCGTACGTCTTCGTCGTGCATGCCGCACCCCCAGTCCAGCGCCCCCCACGCCGCCCCCGCTGGCACGGTCTGCCCTTGGCTGCCTGACGTGGTCGGGTGAGACGCAGTATCCGACAGACCGGATCATAAATACATGAATATGAACAAAATATGTATCACCGGAGCGGGCGGGCGCAGCACTCCCGACAGGACGTACCCAGCCGTACCGGAACGCACCCTCCCGCGGACGGCCGGCCCCGCATCGTTGACATTTGTCATCACCGGCCGGTGACGGGCCATCACTACCTCCTCCCGCGGCCGGAAGGGGAGCATGGTGGGCATGGGAACGACAGCGGCAGTACTGACCGCCGAAGGACTCCGGTACCGCTACGGGGAGACCGTCGCACTGGACGGCGTGGACCTCGGAGTGGACCCGGGGGAGTGCGTCGCCCTCCTCGGGCCGAACGGAGCAGGCAAGTCGACCCTGGTCACGCTCGCCGTCGGGCTGCTGACCCCGCAGCAGGGCACGGTCCGCATCCTGGGCAGCGACCCGCGCCGCGCGGCGACCCGCCGACGCCTCGGCGTGGCACAGCAGACCCTCGGCTTCCCGAACACCCTCACCGTCCACGAGCTGGTCACCGGCGCCGCCGTACGCGGCGGACTGCGCGCGGCCGCGGCCGGCCCGGTCCTGGACGAGCTCGGCCTGGCCGACCTGCGGCGCAGGCGGGTCGCCAAGCTCTCCGGCGGCCAGAAGCAGCGCGTACAGCTGGCGATGGCGCTGGTCACCGAACCGGCCCTGCTGGTGCTCGACGAACCGACGGTCGGTCTGGACACCGTGGCCCGCCGGCACTTCTGGCAGATCCTGGCCCGGCGCCGGGAACAGGGCACCGCGGTCCTGGTCACCACCCACCTGATCGAGGAGTCCGCCGCGGTCGCCGACCGCGTGGTGGTGCTCGACCGCGGCCGGGTCCTGGCGGACGCACCGCCCGACGAACTGGTCACGCGGCTGCCGGACCGCACCGTCACCGTCCGGACCGGCCTCGACCGGTCCGAACTGGAGCAACTACCGGGAGTACTGTCCGTGACCCCTGAGCACGAGCTGTCGCGCATCCAGACC
Organism: Kitasatospora sp. MBT63; assembly: GCF_000710465.2. Classification (GTDB taxonomy): domain Bacteria; phylum Actinomycetota; class Actinomycetes; order Streptomycetales; family Streptomycetaceae; genus Kitasatospora. Next base: position 41,763 of record NZ_JAIZ01000121.1, read on the forward strand.
CGCTCACCCGAGGACCTGCTGCGCGTCCTGCTCGACCGCGACCCGCACCTGTCCGACCTGCGGGTCCAGGACGCCGGACTGGAGGAGGCGGTGCTCGCGCTGACGGACCGCGCGGACGAAGGCACGGATGCCACCGGCACGGACGGCGGGTACGGCAGGGACGGTTCGCAGCGGGCGGCGGAGGTGACCGGGTGAACGCCGGGCTGACGGTACGGGTGTTCGGCGTCGAGCTGCGCGACGAGCTGCGCGCGATCGTCCGGGAACCCACCTCCCTGTTCTTCAGCATCCTGATGCCGGTCGGCTTCTTCGTCCTGTTCAACCTGCTCTACGGGCACGACACCACCCAGGGGATCTCGGCCGGCACCGCCATGGTCGCCACCTTCGGCACCTACGGCGTGATCACCGTGGCCGCGCTGCAACCGGGCATCGGCGTCGCCCAGGACCGCGACCTGGGCTGGCTGCGGATGAAACGGGTCTCCGCGGTGCCGATCGGCATCAGCCTCGGCGCGAAGGCGATGGCCGCACTGCTGTACGGGGTCGGCGTGCTGCTGCTGATGGGGGTGGCGGCCGCCGCGTTCGGCACCCTGCACGCCTCGGTGTGGGCGATGCTGCGGGTCGCGCTGGTGCTGCTGCTGGGCACCGTCCCGTTCACGCTGATCAGCGTCGCGGTCGGGCTGCGCTTCCGTACCAACGCGACGATCGCGCTGCTCAACGCGCTGCTCTTCCCGCTCGCGGTGCTGTCCGGCCTGTGGATCCCGATCCAGTTCCTGCCCCATGTGATGCGGCAGATTGCCAAGTTCCTGCCCACCTACCACCTCGCGCAGCTCGGGCTCTCGCAACTCGGCCACGGCCCGGTCCTGCTCCACGTCCTCGCCCTGTTGCTGACCACGCTGGGAGCGGCGGGGGTTGCCGTGATGGCCTATCGTCATGCCCGGATATGAGTACCGACCATGAGGTGAGCACCCGTCAGGAACCCGCTCCCGGGTCCGTCGCCGCCAGGCTGCGGACCTGGGAGTGGGTGTACCTGGGCTACCTGCTCTTCGTGCTGGTGCAGCCCTACTTCGCCCCCGAGGGGTCGTGGTGGGAGTGGCCGCTGGCCGGCGGGGTGTGCGTGGCGACGATCGCGCTGTACGGGGCGAAGCTGCTGCGCGGCCCGGCCGCCGGGCACGTCTGGACGGCGATCGTGCCGATGACGGTGGTCGGCGCGCTGGCCACACCGTTCAACACCAACGCGAGCCTGGTGTTCGTCTACGCGGCGGCCGTCGCGGGCGACACCCTGCCGTGGCGCGACGCGCGGCTGTGGTTCACCGGGCTGACGGTGCTGAACACCCTTGCCGCGCTGGTCTCCTGGGTGCCGATGCCGTACCGGCTGTGGGGCTTCGTGTCGGCGTCGGTGCTGATCTGGGTGATCGGGCTGCTGGAGCTCAAACAGCGCGACCGGCAGCAGGAGTTGGAGAACCAGCGGCTGCGCACCGCGCAGGTCGAGCTGCTGGCGACGCTCGCCGAACGCGAACGGATCGCCCGGGACCTGCACGACCTGCTCGGGCACTCGCTGACCGCCGTCGTGATGCGCGCCCAGCTGACCAAGGAACTGGTCCTGGCCGACCCGCAGCGGGCGCGCGCGGAGGCGGAGGAGATCGAACGCAACGCCCGGGAGGCGCTGGCCGCGGTGCGCAGCACCGTCACTGGCTGGCGGCAGACCAGCATCCGCGCCGAACTGGAGGCGGCCCGCCGGGCGCTCGCGGGGACCGGCGTCCGGCTGCGGGTCGACTACGACGACGGGCTGATCCTGGTCGCGGCCGCCGAGCACGAACTCGGGCTGGTGCTGCGGGAGGCCGTCACCAACGTTGCCCGGCACGCCCGGGCCTCCACCTGCCGGATCGGGCTGGGACTGGACGTGGACGAGGAAAGGGTGCGCCTGGTGATCGCGGACGACGGGATCGGCGGCACGGCCCCGGAAGGCACCGGGCTGACCGGGGTACGGGAGCGGATCGCCAAGCTCGGCGGCGCGGTGCAGCGCACCGGCTCGGCCGGCACCACGCTGACCATCACGGTGCCGCGTCAGGCGGCGGCCCGGTGATCCGGGTGGTGCTGGCCGAGGACCAGAGCATGGTGCTGGGCGCGTTCGCGGCGCTGCTCGACCTGCAGCCGGACATCACCGTGGTGGCGACCGCCACCAACGGCGACGACGCGCTGGCCGCGGTCCGCGCACACCGTCCGGACGTGCTGGTGACCGACATCGAGATGCCCGGCCGCACCGGCCTGGAGCTCGCCGCGGAGCTGAACACCCTCGGCGACCCCACCCGGGTGCTGATCGTGACCACCTTCGCCCGCAGCGGCTACCTGCGGCGCGCGGTCGACGCCGGGGTGGCCGGCTACGTCCTCAAGGACGCGCCGATCGGCGAACTGGCGGGCGCCCTGCGCCGGGTCCACGCGGGCGAACGCGTGGTCGCCCCTGAGCTGGCGGTGGCCGCCTGGGACGCGGCCGACCCGCTGACCGAGCGGGAGCGCGAACTGCTGCGCGCGGTCGCGGACGGCGCCAGCAACGTCGAGATCGCGGCCCGGCTCTTCCTCGCCGAGGGCACCGTCCGCAACTACCTGTCCAGCGCGATGGCCAAACTCGGCGCCCGCAACCGCACCGAGGCGGCCCGGACGGCACTGACCCGCGGCTGGCTGTAGGCGGCGCGGGTGCTGTTCGCACTGATCGTCAACAGGGCGCTGGCCCGTCATCGAAGCTTGCCACCCCCATCGAAAATCACCTATGGCGCCGACGTCGACGGTTTGGCGGCCATCGATGACTATGCCTGCTGCCGCGCGACGGACTGGCTCGCGCGGAAATGGCTGGTGCACTCGCCGCAGCGGGATTCAGCCCCAAGATCGGTGGTGCCGAGTCGGTGCCGCATGCTCTCCGTCCTTGGCGGGCCGGCTGCCGGGACTATTCGCGCTGCCATAGCACGGTCAGGGGCCACCAAGGAGCTCGTCGGCCACACCCACATCGGAGTCACCGCCACCGGCTACGCCCACGTCCGCCTGCGCCTCCAGCGCGACGCCATCGACCTTCTCGGCCGCACCCTCGGCAGGCCCTCCGAGACCGCCCCCGACCCCGACGACAGCGACGAACCGCCACTTTGTGCAGCACCCGTCCGCTGACGTTGCCGTCAACGACTGGCGTCAAAACCCCCAGAGCCCCCACCAGAATCTGGGCGGTTTCTAGGGGTTGTTGCAACACGTGGTCAGTTTGATCAGGCCGCGAGCAGTTTATGCAGGCGCTCGGCTGGGGTTTCCCAGCCGAGCGTTTTGCGTGGGCGGCCGTTGAGTTCGGCGGCGACGGCTGTGAGGTGTTCGGGGCCGTGGGCTGACAGGTCGGTGCCCTTGGGGAAGTACTGCCGCAGCAAGCCGTTGGTGTTCTCGTTGGAGCCGCGCTGCCAGGGGCTGGCCGGGTCGCAGAAGTAGACCGGGACGCCGGTGGCGACGGTGAACGAGCCGTGGGCAGCCATCTCGCTGCCCTGGCCCCAGGTCAGCGAGCGCACCAGGTGTGTCGGCAGGGTTTGCGCGGTTTCCACCAGGGCGTCACGGACCTGCTCGGCGCTGCGGCCGTTCGGCAGGTGCAGGAGCATCACATAGCGGGTGGCCCGTTCGACCAGGGTGCCGATCGCGGACCGGCCGGTCCCAATGATCAGTCGGGTAGCCGGGGCCCACTCCTGGGACCCCGGCCCCCTCAGAACCGTGCAAGCAGCTTTCACCGCACACGGCTCAAGCAAGCCCCAGGGGCTCTCGGGCAGGCGAAGGCTCGGGACGTGTCAGCTCGACGGCTCCGCTCCGCCGTTGACACTGGGTGTGGAGGAGACGGATTCGTTGATCGCCCGGCGTGCTCCCGCCCAGGAACGCGACGTACTGCTTGGAGATCGCCTTCCTGATGACGGCCCGCCACGTCTCCCACTCCTGAGGGCTTCGCGGCGGGTGGTCGGCGTGCAGCAGGAGCCCTCCGCAAGCTGGGCAGCGACCGCGCTGAGCCTGAAGCAGGCGCACGGTCATACCGTCCACCGGCGGAGGCGGTCCCTTGCGACGCCGCGCGGCCCAGTACGACTCCAGGGCCGGGTCATCCGGAGACGCCCTGCCCTTGACCAACTGGTGCCGGACGATCTTCGTCCAGGAGAACTTGAGCAGGTAGGCGCCGCTGTCGCGGTTGCCGAACACCCACCGGTCCTTCCTGGTCTTGTTGAACCGGCCGAAGTACTTGCTTGAGACCCAGTGCTTCGGCTTGTTCGGGTGGCTGTGCTTGGCCCACTTGCAGGCGAGCGTCCACATGTAGTTGTCCAGCGCCGTGAAGACCTCGCTGGACACCACCGTCCGGTAGTAGGCCGACCAGCCCCGCACGATGGGGTTGATCTTCTTGAGCACGCCCGCAGCGTTGGCCCCTCGCAGGGCCAGCATCTCGGCGTGCAGCCGTTCCCGGATCCGTCGTTGCGCCGCTGTGCTCGGCTTGATCAGCAGTTTGCCGTGATACCGGCGGACGTTGAACCCCAGGAAGTCGAACCCGCTCTCCGCGTGGACGATGCGTGTCTTGTCCTCGTGGAAGGCGAGCCCCCTGGGCGTCAGCCATGCGGCCAGCCGTTCCTTGACCAGTTCGGCCTGCTCACGGCTGGTGCACATCGCGACAAAGTCGTCTGCGTATCGCACCAGCACGGGGCTTCCGCTCTGCGCACTGCCGGCGTCTCGGCCGGCGGTGAAGTAGCGGACCCCTGCGGCTTCCTCCATCCCGTGCAGGGCCACGTTGAAGAGCAACGGGCTGATCACCCCGCCCTGCGGAGTTACCTCCTCGGTCGGGGCGAACCGACCCTTGTCCACGACCCCGGCCTTCAGCCACTGCCGGACCAGTCCCCGGGCGGGGAAGGTGCCGAGCGCGGCCATCAGCCGGGCGTGGTCGATTCCGTCGAACGCCGCCGTCAGGTCCGCGTCGAGCACCCACACACGCTGCGGGTTCTTCCCGTTCAGCGTGGAGTAGATGGCCCCGATCGCGTCGTGGCAGCCGCGGCCGGGCCGGAAGCCGTACGACTCCTCGGCCCGGCGCCAGTCGATCGACGCCCAGTCCGGATGTCCGCCCTCGGGTCCGTTCACCGTCGCGGCAGCAGCCGGGACGGCCGAGACCGCTCCGTCCGCATCCGTCTTGGTGTCCAACTTGTCCCTCGGTTCCGTTGTCTTTGTCCAGTGAGTCCACACAGGCTCACCCGGCCCACGTCAGCACCCTCTCGGGTCCAGGCAGCAGCCTGTATCCGGACGGTTATGCGAGGCGACCGGCGGAGAGGCCGATCATGCTGCCCCGGGTTCCCGTTTCCTTTCGGCTTCCAGCGTTCGCTTCTTGGGCCATCCTGTTCCCGCTGGGGAGTTGAGCCTTCCTCACGGTCGGCCGACCGAGCCACGCAGGCTCGGACCCCAACGGGGTTTCCACGTTCCACACGAGTGAGATACGACCGGGGGGGGCTCTCTTTACCCCGAGGCGGCGGTGTCCACCTGGCCGGAGTGACCTCTACCGGCCAGCGCCTGCCGCTTCTCAGCGGCCAGCCATGCACCCCGCTGGTGCTTTCCATCGGCGGGGCTTGGGATCACGAGGCATCAACGAGAGTTCACTTGCGTTCACCCGTCCGGTCTTCCCCTTGCCGGTAACTCCCGGATGGAACAGGAGTCCTTGGGCTTTCCCCTGAGCTTCGCACCACGCCGTTACCGGCATCGCACGTCAAGGGCGGGGACGGGTCATACGGACACGTGGGCTTTACCCAAAGCCGGGTAGTTAAGGGATTTCCGCTGGTGGCAAG
>NZ_JAIZ01000122.1 GCF_000710465.2 Kitasatospora sp. MBT63
CCGTCGCCTGCGGAGACGGCGGTGACGCCGTTCAGGTCGGCCGGGACGTCGAGTTGACCGACACCGTTCTGACCCCACCCCCTGACCGTGCCGCCACTCCTGAGCGCGAGCGCGAAGTCATCGCCCGCCGCGACGGCCGTCACATCACCCAGATCCGCCGGCACACCCAGGACGCCGGAAGCGTCGTCGCCCCAACCGGTGACCGTGCCGTCGCTCTTCAACGCCAGGCTGAACCCGGTCCCCGCAGCGACCGAAGCCACCCCGCTGAGGCTGGGCGGCGCACCGAGCTCCCCCGCGGCATCGCTGCCCCACCCACTCACCGTCCCGACGGCCGCCGCGGTCGCGGACAGCACACCGATCGCCACACCCCCGGCCGTGAGAACACCCGCCACCGCGATCAGGACCGCGTTCCGGCGCAGCGAAGCCCCCCGGCGGCGCGACACACCGGCCGACGACCGCTCGTCCTCGAACGCCTGGGGTTCCGCCATGAGATCCTCTAGCGAATATCCGGTGACAATGACCCGATCCCCAGCATGAGGACGACGGACGACCAGCCCCAAGCCCTACGGGCAACCCCTCGTGCCGAACTCACTGCCCCCGAGGACGCCATCCGGCCGACCGGTGCCGGATTCCGCCGATCCGGCCGATACACCGGAAACATGATGACGAGTGAACCGCAGAGTTGCCCGCACTGCGGCCGGGTGGACCTGACCGCGATCATGGGCCCGGACTTCGCCCGCCGGGCCGCGCGCAGACGCCGGGCCGCCCTGCTCACCCTGCTGCTCTGCTGCGCCGCGCTGGTCCCGTGGATCGCCTATCTCGCCGCGACCCTGCCGATCCGGTACGAGTCCCGGCAGTGGCGGGCGGCCTGGGTCGGATTCGACCTCGCGCTGCTCGCCACGCTCGCCGCCACCGCCTGGTACGGCTGGCGCGGCAGACAGCTCGTGGTGCCCTGGGGACTGGCGGCAGCCGTCCTGCTGACCTGTGACGCCTGGTTCGACGTGATGCTCGCCTGGGGTACGGGCGACTTCACCGTCTCCGTCCTGTCCGCCGCCCTGGTCGAACTCCCGCTGGCCGGCTACCTGCTGGCGCGGGCACGGCGCATCCTCCAGTTCTTCGTGCGGATGCAGTGGTATCTGACCGGGATGCCCGGCGACCCGCCCCCGCTCCACCGGGCGCTGCTGTTGTCCGGCACCACGGCCTCCTCCCGCCGCTGATGCCGGGTCTTTCGGGCAGAGGGTGATGCCCGTGGCGGTACCCTCCGCCGCTCCCGTATCCGCCGTCACGGACGGAACACTGACGCTATGGGCATCGACCTCTCCCTCAGCAGCACGGAACTGGAGGTCGAGCCCGGTCGGGAGGCCGGGCTCGACCTCCAGCTGCGCAACACGGGTGCGACCGTCGATCAGTTCACGCTGTCCGTCGTCGGAGACCTCGGCGACTGGGCCACCGTCGAGCCCAAGATCATCAACCTCTACCCCGGGGACGAGGGGGAGGCCCGCCTCGTCCTCAAACCGCCGAAGTCATCGGACGTCCTCGCCGGTGAGATCCCGTTCGCCGTGCGCGCCGTCTCGCGGGAGGACCCCGAGGGCTCGGTCGTCGAGGAGGGGACCGTCACCGTCGCGGCCTTCACCGAGGTCGCCGCCGAGTTCATCCCGCACGGCTCACGAGGGTCCTTCCGAGCGCGTCACCGGCTCGCCGTGGACAACCACGGGAACACGCCGATGCCGGTCGCCATCAGCATGGTGAACCCGAACAACGAGCTGCTGTTCAAGGTTCGCCGCACCTCGCTGACGATCCCGCCCGGGGCCGCGGTCCTGGTCCCGGTCCGTGTCATACCGAAGAAACGATTCCTCAAAGGGACGAAGAAGACCCACCCCTTTCAGGCGGTGGTCACCGGCGACGGGTTCCCCCCGGTCACCGCCGACGCGGCGATGGTCCAGGAACAGATCCTCCCGGCCTGGCTCCCGCGCGCGCTCGCCGCACTGATCGCCCTGTCGATCGCCTTCGCCATCCTCTGGTTCACCGTCCTCAAACCGACCCTGAAGACCCAGGTGCAGAACGGCGCGCCCATCTCCCCCGGCACCGGCGTCTCGCCCAGCGCGGGCGCGAGCCCGAGCGCCCAGCCGTCCCCGGGCGCGAGCCCGAGCGGACAGCCGTCCCCGGGGGCGAGCCCGAGCGGGCAGCCGTCGGCGGGAGCCAGCCAGGGCACCCAGCCGTCGGCGGGAGCCGGCCAAGGCGCCAAAGCCTCCGGTGGGGCGAGCCAGGGTGCCGGCGGCACCAACCAGAGCTCCGGTGCGACCGGTAAGAGCACTCAACCCGCCGCGAGCGCAGGGGCGCAGGCCACCCAGGGCGGGGGCACCGTCGCAGGGGGAGGCACAACGGGCGGCGGATCGACGCAGGCCCCGTCCAACACCTCCACCTCACCCCCCTCATCCCCCGCCGACGTGTCCATCTCGACCGACACACCGGCCGGCGACCCCGGAACGTTCAAGACCTTCAACAGCCAGGCGGTCCCCTCGGGCAAATCCCTTCTCATCACCGACATCCTCGTCTCCAACCCCAACGGGGACAGCGGCTATCTGCAGATCCGGCGGGGTGACTCAACGCTCTTCCCGCTGGGGCTGGACAACTTCCGCAGCTACGACCTGCACTTCGTCGAACCCATCCGGTTCGGCCCGGGCGATCAGGTGGTCATCGCCGTGGACTGCCGGAACAGCAACGCCGCATGCACCCCGTCCGTCTTTCTGTCCGGAAAGATCCAGTAGGTCTCACCGGAGAGCGGAGGAACCCAGAATGAGTGACGAAATCCCTCCCGGCACCCGCGACGGTGCAACGCTCATGACCTTCGACGGAGTCCGCTGCGTCGAGGAGCTCGGGCAGGCCATAGGCAGGCGCAGGGAGGATCTCGGCTGGAGCCGTTCGAAGCTCGCGGAGGAGAGCGGCATGACGGAGATGTCCATCGCCAGGCTGGAGGAGGGCCAGGCCGCTTTCACATTCCCCCTGGTCGGCCGCATCGCCGCCGTGCTCGGTCTGGACCTTCAGGTGGCGCTGGTCCCGCGCACCGGGGCGAGCACGTCCGGCAGCAAGTCGTGAGAGTGGAGCGGGTCGCCCTCGGCGGCGCAGAGGTTCTCCTGACCCGACGGTGCCAGGAGCCGTGCCGCCTGAAGCAGGGCCAGCATCTTGCGAAGCCGCGGGTGGAGGCCGACCAGGCTGAAGGCCGTACCGTGCGCCGAGCAGCTGTCACGCGCCGCGAGAAGGATTCGAAGACCGGTCGCATCACAGAAATCGAGGCCGGCGACGTCCACGACGAGCTGGTTCGGCCGCCGGGTGAGAAGTTCCGCGACCGCGAACTCCACCAGGGGAGCCGTGCAGGCGTCGAGTTCGCCTTCCAGGTGCAGGAGCGCCGTCCCGTCGTACAGGACGCCCCGGGGGGACAGCATCTCGTTCGGGTGCATGATCACCTTCAGTTGCATGATCACCGCCGTGGGGATCGCTCCAGCATCGCCCCAGAGGGGTTTCACACCACGATAGTCCACCGCCCGGGCAGAAGAATATAGGGACATATGTACCCATTTCACAGCCTTCGTGGTATACGAACCGGGCCGCGTGCCGCCGCCGCTGCCCCGGCCGGAACCCGGGCGGACAGGGGCTGCCCGTGCTCCCGGAACTGATCGCCGCGGGACTCATCGCCGGCAACCTGTACGCGGTGCCCGCGCCACCCGTCACGTCCGCGCACAGCCCCCACACCCTGTCCCGTCGGACGCACCCGCCTGCGAGCCCGACCGGCCCGACGCCATCCCTCCGGACGACCAGGACGGGCACGAACGACACCGATACCGGGACCCGATCCGGCCGACCGGCCCCGGACGGGACCGAGCACCCCGGAAAGCTCGCCGACGACGGCCCCGATCCACTCACACTCGTCGCCACCGCCCTCGCGGCCGCCGTCGCCGTGACCGGCCTGCGAGCCGCCCGGCGCCGCAGCACCCGCCGACGCCGACCCCGGTCCGCCCCGGCGGACCCGCACCGGTCCGTCCCGGACACGAGAACCTCACCGACCCCGCCTGCGTACACACCCCGCCCCGGACACCGGGACCCGCGATGACCCCACCGAGCAGCTCCACCCGGCCCGCGGCACCGGGCGACCCGAACCCGCGACGGACCACCGAACCGGCTCGGATCGCACCCTCACCGGGTCAGACCGCACGCTCGAGGAACGGCTGCGCACCGAGAGCCGTGTAGCGGGCACGCGCGCGATCGAGGAACACGGCGGCAGTCTGGTGGTCGCCCAGAAGATGGTGCAGATGACAGGCGGCCTCCTCGAGACGGGCGCGGTGGAAAGGAGGATCGTCGGGGCGCAGCGGGGTGTCGAGGACCCGGTGGTAGGCGTCCGCAGCGGCATGGAGATCCCCATGGGCCTCGGCCAGCTGCCCGGTGGCGAAGGCGGCGGCCGTGCGCAGGAACGGGGTCCGCCGGGCGAGCCCGCACAGGTGGGCGAGGGCGTCGCGGGCCTGGTCGAGCTGGCCCGTGGCGGTGAGGGCCTCGGTCCACATGGGCCAGAACTGATGGGTCGGCCAGGTGACGAGGTCGCCGAGGGCGTCCCGGTACAGGGGCCGCAGAGCGGAGAGCATGGCCGCATGGTCGGCGCGGCCCTGCGCGATGGCGGCGGCCGCCAGACCCGACTGATCGGAGAAGGTCGGCACGGGAACCTGGCTCTGCGACGCGTCGAGATGCTCCTGGGCGCTCCGCCATCGGCCCTGCCCCCCGGCGACGATCGCCGCGTACGCGTGCGCGGTGATGAAGTGGAACCGGAAGCCGCCGATGTCGCCCTCGGCGAGAATCTGCTCGGACGCGGCTGCGGCCAGCTCCCAGTCCCCGAGCAGGTAGTGGCAGGCCGACAGATGGATCAGGGCCATCAGCCGGGCGAGCGGAAGCGCATCACTGCGGCCCGGCTCCAGGACGGCGGCGACGTCACGCCGCGCCGCCTGCAGGTCCCCCATGGCGAGCAGACAGGTCCCGCGACCGATGAGCCCGCTGCTGCGCGCCAGGGCACGGTCCGCGGGCAGTGCGGCGATCCACGGTTCTCGCAAGGTGGCCGTCGGGCCCTGGCTGAACAGCAACGTGTTGCCCAGGATCAACTGCGTCGCGATCGTGTCGTAGGTGCGTGTGTCGTTCACGGTACCCGCCGATTCGTCCTGCAGGGCCTGTCGCAGCAGGAGGGCGGAGTGTGGTGCGTCGCCGCTCTGGAACACGGCCAGCCCGAGCCGGAGCCGGGCCTGGGCCAGGGTGGCGAGGTCACCTTCGGCCTCCGCCTCGGCCAACGCCTGCTCGCCCAGCCGTACCGCGCCCTGATAGTCGCCGTCCATATAGACGTAGCAGCTCAGCAGCAGGGTCCGCTTGGCACAGGGGGCGCACTGCTCGACGGGCCCCCGCAAGGGGTGGGCCGCACGCAGGCCCCTGGGGTTGATCAGGTTGATGGTGTGCTCGGCGGCGGTGAGGAGCCGGCGCTCGTGCAGCTCACGTCTGTCGGAGAGATCGGCTGCCCAGAGCAGTAGCGTCGCCGCCCGGTCGAGGTAACCGAGGCGGGCGTTCCGGTCGGCCTCGGCATCGAGTGACTCGGCGAGCGGACCATCGAGGTGACTGGTGGAGGCGACCCGGTGGGCCCAGGCGGCATCGGTCTCCACGACACCGACGGCGGCCGCGTGCAGGGCACGCCGTCGCTCCGGGCGGATGGCCTGGTAGATCGCGTCACGCTGGAGCGGATGGGCGATGCCCACCGGTACGGCTGCACCGGGGGGCCCGGCGGGATCGGGCCGGGCCCGGACCAGGAGGCCTGCCTCCAGCAGCGGACTCAGGGCCCGATCCGGCTCGAAGTCCTGCTCGTGCAGCTTCGCGATCCGTGCCGCCGTGTCGACGGGGGAGGGGATGCCCAACACGGCCAGCGCCTCGACCAGGGCCCGGCTGTCGGCAGGCAGCCGCTCCAGGCTGCGGCGCACCGCGGACGCCAACGACGTCGGCACCGGAAGAGCCGCCCCGACATCCGCCAGGTCACCGGGCGTGGTGGAGGCGAGGATCGACCGCAGGTACAAGGGGTGGCCTCGGGTGTGCTCCCACAGCCGGCGCAGCACCGCCGCCGACAGCGGCTCGTCCGCCATCAGCCCCGCCTGGGCCTCCGGCAGCCCGCTCAGCCGCAGCACCTGCGTCTGCCCGGCCCAGGTCCCCTGCCGCCACCGTTGCGACGGATCCCCGGGCTCCGCGCCGGCCGGATCGGTACGGCACGTGGCCACCAGGAGGACCCTCTCCTGCCACAGCCACCGCAACAGCGATCCCAGGACCTGCAGCGAAGCGTCGTCCGCCCACTGCACGTCGTCCACCACCAGCACCAGTGGTAGGTCCTGGACCGAGCCGAGCAGTTCCACCAGTTCGACGCCCACCGCCACCGGGGCGACCGACGGCCCGAGGCGGCCGCGCAGTACCACCGACTTCTTCACGAGTTCCGGATCGACCTGGCGAAGCCACTGCTCCACCACTCCGTAGGGCCAGTCCTGTTCGGACGGGTCACAGCCGGCCCACCACACCCTGTGGCCGGTCAGCGCCGCCAGGGCCTGCCGCACCAGGGAGGTCTTGCCGATCCCGGCCTCGCCCTCCACCACCACCAGCTGCGGAGCGCCGGACGCCGTGGCGACGGCACAGCCCGCAAGCAGTTCGAGCTCGGCGTCCCGCCCCACGAAGGACTGACCGGATTCCGGCGCCGTGCCTTCCGCCGCACCCGGCGAGGCCCGGCTCGAACGCTTCGCCGGCATGTACATCAGCCGCCCTCCTGACGTCAGGACGGGACCCGGAAACTCCCGAGAGGTCTCCCCTACATAATGGCCTGGTTCGGCACATGTCACTCGTCTGGGCGGGAACCCCCAGGGTCGGGGGCCCATCAGTCAGGGGCTGACACTTCGACCGGTGCACGAACCCCGGCGAGCGGCGCGACGGCGGCTGTGGCGTGGAGCCGGCCAGGGCGTCACCGTGGCCTTACCATCCCGTTCATCCATACAGATGTGCATTCAAGTATTCCACCCATCTCTCGATGCTCTCCATGTCCATCGGATGCGTTCCTTCGGTTTCATAGAGATGGTAATCGGTCGTGTAGGTCTGCAGTGTCCCATCCCCGTGGCGGACCTCCTTGATAAATCGAAAATAGGGGTGCACATCGGACAGGGGCTGGCTTTCGACATCGCGGTCCAAGAATATGAACCCCGGGATCCCGTCGTTGATCTCCGGGACGAAGAGCGCCGTGGTGAGAGGGTGGACCAGGCTCACGGCGAGCCCCTCGGCGGAGATCATGAACGTCAGCTCACGTCTGTTGTCCCAGCCGAGGAGGTAGGTGATATCGGTCGGATCCTTGGCCCGAGGACCCTTGGTGGGCCAAATCTTGACCGTACACCAGGCGGTCACCAGGGCTGTATTCGCCTCGGAATCTCCCCGCTTCCCCGTGCGAAGCGCGTCCTTCGTGACGGTGCAGATCAACTCAATATCGCCAAAAACTGCATCAAAGTAGAACTCCTCCTGGGGGTACTGCGACAGGAGGACTTCGACACCGGACTGATGGCCGTCGGCCCCGTGCGCGGCCGAAATATGCTCGGTCATGTTGGAAAGGAACATCCGGAAGTCGCGTTGCACGGTGCGACGTGTCGTCGCCCGTGCCGTCTCGCCCGCAACGCTGTCCAGAGCGGTCTCGGCGAGCTCATCCACCTGATCGAGCCCCGTGCCTGCAGGACCGTACGCGTTGGCGAGATGACCGGCGACATGTGCAGCATGGCCCAGCCCGGGCGTATGGCTGCCCATGGCCGTCATGAGAGTGAGAAAACCAGATGCCCCCGTTCGGGCATAGTCCCCGACCGTCAGTGCCGTGCTCGCAGCACCCAGTCGGCCCGATAGCTTCCCCTCGGTCTCCCGGGCCGCGTACTCGGAGATCTTATCGATGTTCCCGCGGCCCACCTGTCTGCGAGCATCCTGCTTTGTAGCGTAATACTTGTGCCCAGCAGTCCCGGCGCTCATGATCCCGAATATGATGGCCAAGGGAGGGAATAGTGCCGTAAGGGGACCGAGTGCGGTCTGGATGGTACTGTTGATCGACGCAATGAGGGTCAGCTTGTCTGCGAGCCCAGGATTGGTGTCGCTCAGATTGTCCGCATGTACGGTCCTGGCCAGGTCGATCAATGATTCGCGATAATCGGAGGATATTTTTCCGACGGCGCCTTGCAGGCCCTTCAGCGCTAGATCGTGAGCGGATATGGCGGCAGCGACGTCGTCCTCCGTGGCGGCGGGATCATTTGCCGCCCTGCGCAGATCCCCGGTGCGCCGAGCCAGTTCGTCGAACTGTTTTTCGATCATGCCATAGGGATTGATGAAGTCGTTTTTCTCGCGAATATAGTCGCTTCCCTGCAAGGCGTTTGTATTTGCCATCTGATCCATCAGGTCCGTGATGGCCAGGAGCCCGGGCAGGATCGGCTTGAATTTGTCTGCTATTGCCAGCCGCTCACTCACCACTACGCCGTGCTTGCCACTCCCGTGGCCTTTGGTGACATTCTTGAAATATGCATCTGTCAGCTGCTCGATCTGCTCCGGGTGTCTATCGAAGGAAGATCGGAGGCGACTGACTTCCCTCCGGAAGAGGGAATAGGAGGCTTTGACCTCTGGTTGACGCCATCCCTTGGCCGCATGGAATCCGTTGATCCGGTCCGGGGTAAGCTCCCTCGCGATCGCAGCGTATTCAGGATTTCCCCGACTATTCAAAAAGGCGCAGTAGTATCGAATCAGGAAGGTGTGGTCCGTGTATTTTCTGACTACATCTTTAAAATTGCCGGGAAGTTCCCCGATTCGCTTTCTGTCCGCGATGCTGGCAGGATCGTCACCGAGCCATCTCCATTGCGTGAGCGTCTCGCGTATCTTGATCCATTCGGCTGACTCCATTTAACCGCCCCTTCCTCTCACTTTTCCGCGGCCGGGAAGAGAAGGGCAATTTCATCGCTGGTCATGTGCGTGCCGCCTTGATTTTCCGGCGGCTGCTCACTCACGGTTTCCTTGGTCCATCCACCCCATGTGAGCCATTTATTCGCGGTCTTGAAATCTTCCTTGCTCGCGTATCGCATGGCCACATTCCAGGAGAATATTCTTGCGAGCTCCGGCTGGCTTTGTATCTGGGCCATAAGATCATTGTCGCCGGCTATCTCCTTCAGCCAGTGGATCGCGAGTGGATAGTCATTATCCTTTACGGCCGTATCGAATTTTTTGACATACTTCGCTATATCCATGGCGATGACCTCTGGGATTCAATGCGGCCTCGGAACTTTGATCTGCGGCGGCGCGTGATTGCGGCATCAACCGAACCTCGAGCCGAGGATTCGTCTACATGCTAGGTCCGCCACTGAAACTTCCAAGGTGCGCCGGGGCGGCCGGAAGGGCACATGGCGCTTCCTCCCGCCCGCTGAGGATGACCACCGATGCCGACCCAGAGGTTCTTGATCGTCGCGGCGCTTATTCCACCCGGGCGGCCCTCCTCCGGCGGCTCGAGGGCCAGGGCGGAGAGGCCCGGCGGCTGGTCCCCGGAATACCCCGGCTTCACATCTGCAAGGGCACCAGAAGCCATTAATGCTCATACAGATGTCAACCGGGGTTCGCGGTCCGCACGGTCGCCCGCATTCCCCGAACCGGTGGGCCAGGAAGCCACATGACCGTGAAGCCGGGCCCCGGGTACTGCGGCTAAACGATGAAGCACCCGTCCGGACCGCAAGACCCGTCCCCCGCATCGCCGCCCGGACCGACCACCGTCAGCCGGGCCTTCTTGCCCCAGGCCTCGTCGAGCGCGGCCCGGAAGACCTCCGGCGGCTGGGCACCCGACACCCCGACCGCGCCGTCGACGACGAAGAACGGGACACCGGTCGCACCCAACGCCCCCGCGGCCGCCTCGTCCTCGCGCACCGCATCGGCGTAGGCGGTCCGGTCGGCGAGTACCCGCTGCGCCTCCTCCCGCTCAAGGCCGGCCTGTACGGCCAGCTCGAGCAGCCGTTCATCTCCGAAAGCGGACTGCTCGTCGGCGAAGTTCGCCCGGTACAGCAGCTCGAGCAGCCGGCTCTGCGCGCCGTGTTCCTTCGCCAGGTGCAGGAGCCGGTGCATGTCGAACGTGCTGCCGTGATCCCGGCCGCCGGCCCGGTAGTCCAGGCCCTCCGCCCGGGCGTGCTCGGCGATGCGTTCCTCGGAGCGGGCGACCTGCGTCACGGTGGCGCCGTATTTCGCGGCGATGAGCGGGATGACCGGCTCGACCTTCCCGGGCTCCCGGTGCGGGTCGAGTTCGAAGGACCTGTGGACCACCTCGACGGCGTCCCGGTGCTCGAACCCGGCGAGCCCCTGCTCGAACCGCGCCTTTCCGATGTAGCACCAGGGGCAGGCTATGTCACTCCAGATTTCGACACGCATGATGACTTCTCTCTTTCTACGGCGACAGGTGGTTGATCGGAGGGCACCGATGACGCTCTTGCCATGGCTACGGCCCCGGGGGCCGGCCGCCGGGAGACGTCCGTGGCCCGACGAGGGGTGGAAGGCTGCAGAAGGCCACGATCGCCGTCCCGCCGGCCTCGGCGAGTCCGGTGGGAGCGGTGACCGTCCCGGTCGGGCCGTCTGGAGAGGCGCTCGCCGAGTGAGCGCCGATCTTGACCGGTCGGGGATCCGATGCCGTCGGCGGTGGTGCGGACCTGCACCGTCGCGCCGTGGCGGACGTCGGCCGTCTCGACCGGAGGCGCGGCTGGTGAGGGCCTTCATCGCGTCGCTCCTGTGATGGCAGCAGTGCACCGGTGACCAGTGCACCGGTGACCTCGATCGATGCCGAGATCATCAAGTATCTCGATGATGGTAAATATCGATTGTTTAGGTTGTCAAGTATATGGATCGGCAGGCACGACCGCCCCCGAACCGCAACCGCCGTACGAGGTCCCGCCGGGTACCGCCGCCCTGCTGGAACAGCAACTCGCCGACGCGCGGCGTCCGACTGCCAGGACAAGCCGCCGGAGACGGCCCGGCCGACCTCTCGGTCGAGAAGAACGAGGGACAACCGCCGAGATCCTTGCAACCGCAGACGACCGATCCGCCCCCGAACTGCCCGCCGACCCCGGCAGGGGCTGCCTACCGAGCTGCCCACCGATGCGGAACATGAGCCCTGCCTTACGGACTCCTAAAGGTTCCGGTGCGGCCGGTACGGGGCTTCCTACTCTGTGTACCCGACCTTGTCGATCAACGGCATCGACGGCTGGCACAGCACCATCGCGATGACAGCTCCGCGACCCCGGGGGACCAACCGCCGGACCGCGTCGCGACAGTCCGAGAGGAAGTCAACGGTGAACGAAATCTTCCTGCCACGTGAGGACGACGAACTGGCGGGCACGATCCTCGCCGCGATCGACGAGGCCGCGCGGACCATGGGCGGTCGCGCCCCCCAGATGATCCTCCGCCACGACCCGGCGGCCTGCCTCATGCTGTTGGAGTGCTCCGCGCGGATCGGGGTGGCGGCCAGGGAGATCTCCGAATCCGTGCGTGCCGCCACCACCCACATCCCCTGGGACAGTCTCACCCGCCTCGGAGCAGCCGACGTGACCGCCGACAAGGAGCTCAAGGCGCTGCACGACCTCCTGCTCGAAGGCGTCGAACGGTTACGGACCACCCTCTCCGAGATCCGGGAGGCCGGAACGGAGACCGACCAGGCCTGCCGGAGCGCCGATGAGGACCACGCACTCGACAGGCTCGCTCACGACTTCTACCGCCCCGCCGGCCGCGACCTCCTGCAGCGCAGCCACGAATTCTACGAGTGGGTACGGGCCAGCCGCCGCACCGGCTTCTGGCAGTACACCAGGACGACGGACAAGGCTCCGGGGAGGACCGCGATGATGGCGGACGAATCCGGACAGGTGGCCCACGGCATCAACCTGAGCTCCCAGGACTACCTCTCGCTCAGCTCCCACCCCGCGATCCGCGAGGCCGCCGCGCAGGCCCTGAGCGAATACGGGCCGCACAGCCCCGGATCCCCCATGGCCGCGGGCAACACACCACTCTCCCGCGGACTCGAGCACGCGCTCGGCGAACTGCTGAGGAACGAGCACATCACCCTCTTCCCCACCGGCTGGGCCGCGGGCTACGGCGCCGTCGTGAGCCTGGTACGCCAGGAGGACCACGTGGTGATCGACCGGCTCGCACACGCGTCCCTCCAACAAGGCGCACGGGCCGCCACCCGCAACGTCCACCGGTTCGAGCACCTGAGCCTGCCGGCCGTTGCCGCACGCCTTCGCTCCATCAGATCCGTCGACACCCGGAACGGCATCCTCGTCGCCACCGATGCACTGTTCTCCGCCGACGCCAACTCGCCCGACCTGGAAGGCCTCCAGGACGTCTGCCGGATGTTCGACGCCACCCTGCTGGTGGACGTCGCCCACGACCTGGGCGCCATCGGCCCCGGCGGCACCGGCGTTCTCGGCATCCAGGACATGCTCGGCCGGGTGGACCTGGTGACGGGGTCCTTCTCCAAGACCTTCGCCTCCCAAGGGGGCTTCGTGGCCTCCGCATCACCGGCCGTGAAGCAGTACGTCAAGATGTTCGGCGGCACACACCTCTTCTCCACCGCGATGTCCCCGGTCCAGGCCGCCGTCGCCCTGGAGGCGACCAGGGTCATCCGATCACCCGAAGGCCACCAACGCCGACTCAGCCTGGACAGTACATACCGCGCCCTGCGCGAAGGCCTGTCCATACGCGGCCTGACATGCATGGGAAGCCCCTCACCGATCGTCCCGCTGCTCATCGGCAGCGAAAGGCTGGCCCGGGTCACCAACCGCCTGCTCTTCCAGCAAGGCGTGCTGGCCTTCCTGGTCGAGTTCCCGGTGGCGCCGGTCGGATCGGCCTGCTTCCGGCTCCAGGTCCAGGCGGCCCACCGGCCGAAGGACGCCCACAAGGCGGCCTGGACCATCGAACGGGCGGTGGCCGAGGCCCGCTCCCACCTCGCGCGCGTGCCCGGAGGCGGGAACGGCGACGGCGGGGCCGGCCAGGCGGACTAGCGTCGCCTTATCGGGGCGGCAGATTGTCTAAATCACACAATATCCGGTCAATTAGAGAATGCGCACGCCGATTGAATCCCGGGATGAGAAAGGTCATTTCCGGCGCCCCGGGGTCGACCTGGCAGAAGCCAAAATTGCAGAAGTTCGTTGATAAAACGATTACAGCGCCTTGTTGAATCTGGGCTGGGCAGGAGATCGATCGGGCAATCAAAGACTACCAGGGCCTGCCCGTTCGGACCTTTTTGCCGGAAGGGCTGGGGATAGTATTGGATCCCCTCACCCTGACAGCGGCCGCAGGAACGCTTGGATCGGTCGCCTTCATTAGGAGAAGAAAAATGTACGGTCAGCCACCTCAAGCCCAAGCGCTCCAGCATCCGGGGCCACCTCCGCCGTTGGTACCTCCCGCGTCTTGGCCACCGCAACAGTTCACCGCTAACGGAATTACCTGGCATTTCCATAAAAATTATGGAACAGGAAATTCCATGACCATGTACACGTCTCAGGCGGCAGTCGAGTATCACTTGTCAATCGAGTGGGGCGACCAAGGCGGTGATTGGCACGGTAGTCCTCAGAGTGAAAGTACCGGGCTTACACCGAGTTGGGTCAAGGTTAGGAGGAATGGATCGCGGCGCGGAAACTGTCCAAGCGCAAACATGGCCGACGCAGACCACTGGTATAACCAGTATAGGCTCGCAATCAGAAACCAGCTCATGGACCTTGATGGTCAATATCAGACCCTCTTGACTGCCTACAATAATTACCGGGCATATCAAGTAAATCTGACAAACTACAATCAGGTGCTCACTGCCTACAATAACCAGCAGGCAATTCAAAATCAGGCGAACAATCCGGCGCCGTATGACGACAATAGCAGTCAGCACCGAAAAGTCGCCAATGAGAAATTGGCCAAAGCGGATAAGCTGACAGTGAAGATCCAGGTCAATGATGACAATGAAGACTCTGTCTTGGTTCTGGACTTTGAGGGGCCATATTGCGTAGCAGAGAGCCTTGTTCGTCCCGCAGAGACAAAGGCGGGGTGGACGGCAGAGGCTCGCGCCCTTGCCTATCAAGGGGATATTGTCCTGATACGAAACAGAACAAAGCTGCAGATCGCTCGAGCTGGCTCGGTGATTGCGCGACCGGATCTCATGCTCAAGGTATGGAAAGCGAGACTTCCTCGAGCCGAGGTATATGAGCACGAAGGGGTCTGGTGGCTTTCGTGTGAAAGTGGATATTATCGAGTTCCCAAGCTGGGCGACGGAATCGACGTTGAGCAATATTTTGTAACTCTGAGTGATGCCATAATGGAGCCATCGGATGGCTGCTTCCTTAGTTCATTTCCGAACAATGAAGGAATTATCGTAAAAATCGACAACGATGACTTGAGGCTTGTTTCGGATACCGATTGGAATTCCTGGCAGTCCTCCCTCCCTGTGGCCACTCTCAATAACCAAATACTATGCGTTCAGGTCCATCAGGGGAATCCCGAGTACTACCAATTGACTATAGTTCCGACCGTTGAGCCGGAAGTGCACAGTGAAAATTGCTGCCTGCTGCTTCATGATGGAAGTTGGGTTATTGTTGACTGCAGTATCCTGAAAAAGGCGGCTGTCACAACCGCGATTGTCGTTCAATATTCGGTAGACTGGTCAAAGGCTCTAGTCAAGATTGCTGATGAAGATGCTTGGACTAGCTACCAACTGGTGAACGTATCCAATGTGCCACTGTTGTCCCATACGGGACATATTACGGAATTGGCCGGGGAGGATGGCACGCTCGCCGGCCTGTATGTAATTAATATAGATAATGAAGATGGCTATATGGCCTGGTATCAGACAATGGTCGAAGACCGCAGTGACATCAATATTGGGCCGGTGATTGGCGATCAAGTAACAGCCTTCTTCATTTCTGAGCCGGAATACCTATACGAGGTGGAGATTTCTCCCCAATTCCCCTCTCAGTGCATCGGATTGGAGGGATGGTTCGTGCCGGCAAACGATATTTCTAAGGTGATTCGGTTCAAAGATCTTACAAAAAAGATTCCCAGGCCGGATGCAACCTGACGATCTTTGATTCGGTGGGCAGATCTAGATCGATCGTATGCGTGCTGCCGTGAGGGGTTCGAGTGGGTATCCGAGATCCTGATGATTCGTTCCGTGGCCAAATCGCTTCGGGTCAGACTGGTGGGCCGCATGTCGCAGCGGGCGTCGTCGGAATTTACCCGCATAGGGCGCTGCAGGTGTCCTCCTTCCGGCGTGCCGGGGCGACGGTGTGGGTGGACGCCAGCGTCTTCTCCGCAGTGGCGTACGCGCCAAAGGCCGCTTGGGGGGATCCGGAGCGTCCGAGTCGGGCGTGGAGGCAGTCGAAGGCTGCGGCATGGGCGGGGCTGTCTGAGCTTGCTCCGCTTTGACGGACACCGTTGGTGTGGTGGTCAGGCCGCCAGGAGGGTCTCGTACTCGGCGGGACTGCGGTAGCCAAGACTGTTGTGCAGCCTGCGTATGTTGTACCAGCCTTCGGCCCACTCAAAGATCGCGGTCCGTGCTGCGGCCCGGCTGGGCCAGGGGCGGTCGCCGAGCAGCTCCCGCTTGAGGGTGGCGAAGAAGGACTCGGCGAGTGCGTTGTCCCAGCACTGGCCGGTCCGACCGACCGAGAGTCGAACGCCGAACTCACCTGCCAGATCGGCGAATTCACGGCTGGTGTACTGGCAGCCGCGATCCGAGTGAAACACCACCGGCCCGCTGGGGCGGCGGGTGTGGCAGGCGGCCCGCAGGGCGTCGGCGACCAGTTCGGTGCGCAGGTGGTCGGCGGTGACCCAGCCGACGACGCGGCGCGAGGCGATGTCGATAACGGTGGCCAGGTAGAGCCAGCCCTCGTCGGTGGGGATGTAGGTGATGTCGCCGCACCAGCGCGTGTCGAGGGCTGCCGGGTGGGGCTGGAAGTCGCGCAGGACCAGGTCCGGCCGGGTGGCGGCCTGTGGGTCGGGGATCGTGGTGCGGTGGCGACGTCTGCGGTGCCGGCCTTCCAGGCCGGTCAGGCGCATCAGCCGGGCGACCCGGCGGCGCCCGCACCGCTCGCCGCCGCGTTGCAGGGTGGCGTGGACGCGCGGGGCCCCGTAGCTGCCATGAGAGGCGGCGTGGACCTCGGTGATCTTCTCGGTCAGTTGTGCGTCGCGGACCGCACGGGGGCCGGGGGCGGCGGTGCGGCGGGCGTAGAAGGCGGTACGGGAGACCTGGAGCAGTTCACACACTCGCTTGACGTTGTGGCCTGCCTGCTTCTCCGCCTCGATGAACGGGTGCAC
>NZ_JAIZ01000123.1 GCF_000710465.2 Kitasatospora sp. MBT63
GGCGGGCCGCTTCTACCGTCGGTACCGCCGGCGGCACCCGCCGGCCGCGAGCGCGGACCCGTCATGTCCCGGCCGTGTGCCCGGCCCGGGCATCTCAGGAAGAAAGGTATGGGAAGCGTGTGACCATCCTGTCCCGTATCGAGCTCTACCACGTGTCGGTCCCCCTCCCGGTGCCGTTCCGGCCTGCCTGGATCCCCGGCTATCCCCAGACCCACAACCGGTTCGACCTCATCCGCCTGGTCACGGACGACGGTGTCGAAGGGTGGTCGGCCGGGCCCGCGATGGGACGCGAACGCGCGGGTCTGGGCGACCTCGTCGGCCCCTACCTGCTGGGCCTCGATCCGACCGACATCGCCGTGGTGCAGCAGCGGCTGCGCGAGATGGCGTACCTCGGCCTGCGCAACGCCTGGCTGGAGCCGGCCTTCTGGGACGTGAAGGCCAGACTCGAAGGCCTCCCGCTGCACCGCCTGCTCGGTGCCGAGAGCGGCGACATCGGTCTGTACGCCTCCACCGGGGAGCTGCGCGCGCCCGCGCAGCGGGTCGAAGAGATCCGCCGCAGGGCGGATGAAGGTTTCACCGCCGTCAAACTGCGCGTGCATGCGCCCACCCTGGCCGAGGACATCGCCCAAGTCGAAGCGGTCGTCGACGAATTCGGCGACCGGCTGCGCATCGGAGTGGACGCCAACCAGGGCTGGCGGGTGACCGCGATCGCCGACGCCCCGCTGTGGGACCTGGATCGTGCCCGGCGGTTCGCCGACGCCTGCGCCGACCTCGGGGTCGCCTGGCTGGAGGAGCCGCTGCCGATGGACGACTACGACGCCCTGTCCGAACTCACCGCGGGGGCGCGCCTTCCGATCGCCGGGGGTGAGCTGCACACGGGCGGCTGGCCGGAACTCCGTATGATGATCCACCGTCGGTGCTACGACGTGTTCCAGCCCGACGCGATGTTCACCGGCGGAATCGCCCAGACCCTCAAGGTCGCCGAGGAGTGCCGCAACCACGGCGTCGCCTACACCCCTCACACCTGGACCAACGGCTTCGGCTTCGCCGTCAACCTCCAGCTGATGGCCGCCGTCGGCGACAGAGAAGGTCTGCTGGAGTACCCCCTCGACCCGCCGGCCTGGACGCCCCGGCTCCGCGACGCCCTGCTGACGGAACCGTTCACCCACCACCGGGGCAAGCTCACCCTGCCCGATCTCCCCGGACTGGGCTTCACCGTCGACCGGGCGGCGCTGCGCCGGTGGGGGCGGCGCACCTGCACCGTCACGGCGGGACGGCTGGCGCTGCGCACGCTGCGCGACAAGGGCCTGCGCGCCACCGCCGAACTCGCCCGCAACCGTCGCGGTTCCGCCCGCGAAGCACGGACGTGACCGTTCTCCGGCGACACGACCGTGGGTACGGGTTCCCGCAGACGGCCCCGTACGCTCCGTACTTCCCGCGTCCAGGGGAACCTCTCTGCCGTCCGGTCACCTGATCTCCCTGGCTTCGGCCGGTCTGCGACGCCGGCCGAAGCCAGGGTTCGCCGACGGCCGGAGCCGAACCTGCCGTGCGGCCCGATCGGGCCGCCGATCGCGTCACGACGGGGTGTCTGCGGGGTGGTCATCGCTCCGGGCGGCCGATCACCGGATTCTCGGCGCCTAGGCTCGGGCAATGGAAGTCTGGCTGCTCAACCACCTGCCGACCTTCGCGCTCACCGCTGCGGTGGTCGGAGGGATCATCATCTTCGCGATGCTCGGTGATCTGCTCTGCCGCCACTGGTTCCCGAGCACCACCGAAGGAACCCACAACGACATGGTCGGCGTGGTGCTCTCCCTGTTCGGCGCGATATACGGAGTGATCCTCGCCTTCGTGATCGTCAACCTCTGGACCCAGCTGCAGTCGGCCGAGACCATCGTCGCCACCGAGGCGACCGCCACCGCACAGATCGTCCGCGACGCGAACGCGTTCCCGCCCGAGGTGCGGGACAAGGTCGACGCCGCCGTGGGCGACTACGTGCACGCCGTGGTCGAGCGTCAGTGGCCGCTGATGCGCGAGGGGCGCAGCGACTACGGGCGGACCGCGCCAGAGGTGGAGGCCCTCTACCAGGCACTCCAGTCGTACACACCGACCGATGTCCCCCAGCAGACCTTCCAGCAGCACGCCATCACCAGCCTCGACCAGGTGGTGGCGCAGCGCAGGGCCCGCATCACCCAGAGCGGCCAACAGCTCCCGACCCTGCTCCAAGTCCTGGTCTTCGGCGGTGCGTTGGTGATCCTTCCGCTGACGTTCCTGTACGGCCGCGAGGACCGGCGGATCGAGATCATCTTCGTCGGCGCGGTCTCCTCCCTCATCGGCTTCAGCCTGCTGCTGGTGCTGGTCCTCGACCGCCCGTTCTCCGGCGACCTCAGCGTCAGCCCGCAACCGTTCATGGACGGCGTGCTGGCCCAGTTCTGGCTGAAGCCGTAGGCCGGAACCTGCCAGGACCATCGGGTCCCGTCGTGGGCGGAACGGTCGTCACCGGGTGGGGAAGCGGCAGGCACAGGCGTCGTTCCGCTGCCCGATCGGGCGGTCAAGTAGGGCCGCACCCACACCCGAAGAGCCATCGGGCGTCACGGCACGGCGTGCGAACTTGGGCGTTCACCTTCACCGCCGCGACGACGCAGGAGACCTCTCGATGAAACCACTCGTACCCTCCTACGGGGTGACTGCCCGGCAGGTGCTGGGCAACCCACGCGTGTGGATCCTTCCCACCGTCCTGGTCGGCGTGGTGTCCTTCCTGCTGTCGATGCTCTACATGGGCGGGATCCTGAACCCGCGTACCGACCTCGACCGGCTCCCGGTGGCACTGGTGAACCTAGACCGGGGCGGCGCGGTCAACGGCCACCAGGAGAACCTCGGGGCGCAGATCACCGCGGGGATCGCCGCCACCGCCGCCACCGACCACCGCACCGACTGGCAGGTGCTGTCCGCGGAGGAGGCCCGCGACCGGATGGCCTCCGACAAGGTCTACGGCACCATCGAGGTCCCGGAGAACTTCACCACGGCAATCGCCGGGCTGGCCACCACGGGCCAGCAGTCTCCTCCCCGCCCCGTGATGCGGGTCCTGACGAACCCCGGCGCCGGAAGCCTGGCATCCTCCTTCGCCAGCACCGCCGCTCAGCAGGCCAGCCACCAGGCCTCGCAGCAGCTCGGCCAGAAACTGACCGAGGCCGTGCACGCCGCAGGTGTTCCGACCAGCAGCGCGGCGGCGCTGATGCTGGCGGACCCGGTGACGGTGACCGTCGACGTCGGGCACCCGATCGGATCCCACAGCGGACTGGGGCTCAGCGCGTTCTACTACGCCCTGCTGCTGGTGATGTCCGGCTTCCTCGGCGCCAACATCATCGGCAACGGTGTCGACGCCGCTCTCGGGTATGCGGACAACGAGGTGGGGCCGTGGCACACCCGGCGCCGCGCGGTACCCATCACCCGGACCCGCACTTTCGTGGTGAAGAGCACGATGAGCCTCGCCCTGGCCGCCCTCACCTCGGGCCTGATCATGGTGGCCACGATCGGTCTGCTCGGCATGGACGCCGACCACCTGCCGCTGCTGTTCCTCTTCTCGTTCTGCGCCAGCGCCGCCGTCGGACTCGGAGTGCAGGCGATCAACGCCGCCTTCGGCGGGCTCGGTCAGTTGATCAGCATGTTCGTCTTCATCGTGCTGGCACTGCCCTCTTCCGGCGCCACCATCCCGCTGCAGGCCCTGCCGACCTTCTACCGCTTCCTCGCCCACTTCGAGCCGATGCGGCAGCTCAGCGACGGCGTCCGGGCGATCCTGTACTTCGACGCCAGGGCCGACGCGGGCCTGACCCGGGCCTGGACCATGATCGGCATAGGTACGGTGCTGGCCCTGATCCTCGGTTTCGGCATGACCGCCTACTACGACCGCAAGGGCCTGCGCCGCCTGGTGCCGGAGTGGCAGCAGCCCGGTGCCGACGCCGCCGGTGAGAGCAGCCGGGAGGGGAAGAGCGAAAGGAACGAAGAGGGCGGAGAAGCCGCCGTCTCCGGGTGAGCGATGACCGCACCCCCATGACTGTCGAGGGCCCCGGCCCGGCGCGATCCGCCGGACCGGGGCCTCCGTCTTCACGCACCCGGGCCCGGTAGCGGCTTGGCCTTCGCGATCACGCGATCGGCATAGCCGTTGGCGAGGCGGGGGGCGAGGCGGGCGAGAAAAGCAACCGTCCGGTTGGCGGCTCCCGGCACGATCACCCGCCGGCCGGCTTCGATGCCCCGGATGGTCTCCAGGGCCACCGAGTGGGCATCGGCCGGCCTGACGGTACCGGCGAGGGCCGCCAGCTCGTGGGGCTTGTACAGGTTCTCCATCGCCAGCTGCGGTGTGTCGACGTCGGCCGGATAGACACCGCTGACCTGTATGCCGTGGGGGCGCAGTTCCATCCGGAGGGCTTCGCACAGACCGCGCACCGCGAACTTGCTCGGCGCGTAGGCGGTGTAGCCGAACAGCCCGTACAGGCCGGCGGCGGAGGAGATACAGGTGATCGTCCCGGTCCTCCGGGCGATCATGGGTGGCAGCACGGCCCGGATCGCGTTCAGCGTCCCGAAGTAGTTGACCTCCATGTTCTCCCGGAAGAAGCCCTCCGTCAGCTCCATGAAGTACCCGGGGCGTACGGTGCCCGCCGAGGTGATCAGATGCTCCACGTCGCCGTGGGCCTCGGTGAGCGCGGCGACGGCCGCCGCGAGCTCCGGCCCGTCGGCGACGTCCGCCGAACGGACCGCGATCGGCGACAGGCCCGGCCCTTTCGACTCCTCCGCGAGCCGCTCGAGTCTGACGCGGTCCCGCGCGACGACCGACACTCTGGCACCGCGCCGCCGCAGCTCCCTGGCGAGCGCCAGGCCGATGCCGCTGGAGCCTCCGGTGATCAGTACGTGCCGGCCGTGCCAGATGGACTTCGACCAGGGAGTGGGCCGCATCGTTCACACCGTCCGCAGGGGGCTGGGAGCCGAATGGATTCAGTCCCGGCGATTCTGCCGAGCGCCGGGCGATCGCGGAAGACGGCAGCCCTGTCCCATTCGCAGGGCTCAAAGCACATGACCACCGCTTCATCCACTCCTACCTGCGGCCACACCAGATCACCGCCCGCATCACCCGCCGGAACATCGAGTTCTCCACTCGCGTCGGCATAGACTGCTGGGTGATCGAGCGGGCGGTGTCCTGGTTGGGCGGCTTCCGCCAGTACCATCGCCACTAAGAACGCATGGCCGCACACTTCAGAGCCCTCAGCTAATAGCTCCAGTGAGCCTCACAGCCCACGAAACGGCTGAGCTAAGCTGCGCACTGAGGGCCCAGTCGCGCCACGATATACATCGCACCGCGTGGTCGAAAGCCAAAACCGACCGGTCTGGGTGCCCTCTTTCAGCCGGTACGGCGAGACGGTGACCACTCCGCGGCGGCTTGACAAGCTGCGTCTGATGCCTGGAACAGCCTGCACCTGGAGGCGGTGGACTGGGCTTGATTCGCTTTGACGGACACCCCTGATCAGGGGCTTCGGCCCTGGTAAGGATGATGTCCATCATGGAGAGCACGGGGAAGAAGAAGCCACGCCCTCGGCGCTCGTTCACGCCGGAGTTCAAGGCCGAGATCGTCGAGCTGTGCCGGCGAGGTGACCGCTCGGTCGGCCAGGTGGCCAAAGACTTCGACCTGACCGAGACCGCGGTGCGCGACTGGGTGAAACAGGCCGAGGTCGACGCGGGCGAGCGCGACGGCCTGACCAGCGACGAGCGCGAGGAGCTGGCCCGCCTGCGGCGGGAGAACCGCCGGCTGCGCGAGGACGTGGACATCCTCAAGCGGGCCACGGCTTTCTTCGCGACCGAGACCCGGTGACGGTGCACCCGTTCATCGAGGCGGAGAA
>NZ_JAIZ01000124.1 GCF_000710465.2 Kitasatospora sp. MBT63
ACCGGCCGCGACCGCGTCGCCGACCGCCGCCTGGGCGGCGCCCGCCAGCGCCCGGCGGCCCGGATGGGCGCCCGGGACGATCGGCGGCAGCAGGGTCACCTCGCCGACCAGGCCGCGGGCGGACACCACCCGGCGGACCGACGCCACCAGGCCGTCGTCCCCGACGAACGCCGACACGGTGGTCGGCTCGCCCCGCCCCGTGCGGTAGCGGATCGTCACCGGCTGGACCGGCACACCCGCGTCGATCGCCGCCTGGAACAGCGCGGGCCGGAAGCGCCCGCCGCCGCGCCCGCACCAGGTGCTGCCCTCCGGGAACACCACCACCCGCTCACCCTGGCGCAGCGCCGCCGCGATCTGCCCGACCGTGTCCGGCAGCGACCGCAGCCGGTCCCGCTCGATGAACAGGGTGCCGCTGCGCGCGACGAAACCGCCGAGCACCGGCCAGGCGCCGACCTCGGTCTTCGCCAGCATCCGGCCCGGCCGGACCGCCGCGATCAGCGCGATGTCCAGCCAGGACACGTGGTTGGCCACCAGCAGCGCGCCGCCGCGGCCGCCGCCGCGCTCCCCGGTGGAGCGGATCCGCACCCCGAAGCCGGCCGCCACCGCCCGCGACCACACCCGGACCAGCCACTCCCGCTGGGTCCGCGGCAGGCGCCGCACCAGCGGACCCACCGCGATCCCGGCCACCAGCACCGTCAGGCCCACCACGCAGCGCAGGACCCGGCGCGGGACGGAGACCGTCGCGGCCGGGGGCGCCACGCACTCCTGCGGGGTGCACGGCGCCGTCGGCAGCCAGGCGCTCACGACGCGGGGCCCGCCGGGGCGCTCTGCCCGGCCGACAGGAAGTGCCGCAGGTAGCGCGGGTCGGTGCGCTCCAGCGACAGCAGCACGTACAGGTCGGCGACGCCGAAGTCGGGGTCGTAGGCGGGCTCGCCGCAGACCCAGGCGCCCAGGCGCAGGTAGCCGCGGAGCAGCGCCGGGACGGGCGTGCGCTCGGGGCGGGTGATGCCGCTCGGGTCCCACGGGCGGTGCGGGCGGACCCGGTACTCCTCGGGGGCGAGGTGACGGGCGGCCATCGCGTCCCAGACGCCGGCCGCGGTGCCGCCGCCGTCGGTGAGCGGCGCGGAGCAGCAGCCGGCGATCCAGGTGTTGCCGGCGTCGACCAGGTAGCGGGCGATGCCGCCCCACATCAGGTTGATCACCGCGCCGTTGCCGCGGTGCTCGGCGGCGATGCAGGACCGGCCGACCTCGACCATGTCGCCGCGGATGCCGGCCAGCTTCGACAGGTCGAACTCGCTGTCCGAGTACAGCCGTCCGGCGCGCTCGGCCTGGGCCGGGCGCAGCAGCCGGTAGGTGCCGACCACCTCGCCGGTGGAGTCGTCGCGCACCAGCAGGTGGTCGCAGAAGTCGTCGAACGGGTCGACGTCGAAGCCGGGCAGCGGGGTGTCGAGCACCGCGCCGAGCTCCTCGGCGAACACCTGGTGGCGCAGGCGCTGGGAGGCCCGCAGGTCGGCCTCGTCGCGGGCCAGCGCGACCGTGTAGGACGGCGCGGCGGCGGGCTTGGCCCGGCGGGAGGCGGGCACCGACGGTCGCGCGGCGCCGTCGGCGGTGGCCGGCAGCGTGAGAGTGGTAACAGCGGTCATGGCGAACTCTCCGTGGATTCGCGGACGGTGACGGGTGCGCGATGAGCCGGGCACCCGCGAGGTCCGGGACGACCGTCACGCGTTTGGCGTGGCACCCGTATGTCTCCCCGAGCGGGCTGGCGTCGCGGTGGCCATTCGGCGGAGCGCAGATGTGCACCGGCTGAAGGCCTGGCTGCTGCCCCCGGAGGGCCGGCCGGCGGCCCCGGGAGGCCGCCGGGCCCCGGGCCTGCGGGTGCCGGAACCGGACAGGCGCCGGTCACCTGTTGGTCGATGAGGCGTCGACGACCGGCCACCGGCCCCTGACAGCTTGTCCGCATGCCGATCCGGGGTGTGGCCACTGACCCGTACTGGTGCCGGACGCTCGGGTTCGCGGGCACGGCGGCCCTCGCGGTCGGTGGCCTGGCCGCGGGGGCGCTTCCGACCGGGGTGTCGTACGGGCCCCTGCACGGCCACCCCCGACTCGGGCTGCTGGTGGTGTACTTCGGGCTGGTCCTGCTGATCGCGGGCTGGCTCAGACTGGGCCAGGTGGTCCGCGGGCCCCACGCGCCCGGCCCGCGCTCGCTGATGCTGACCCTGGCGCTGTGGGCCGCGCCGCTGGTGGCCGGTCCGCCGCTGTTCAGCCGCGACGTGTACAGCTACCTGGCGCAGGGCGCGATGGTCGACGGCGGTCTGGACGTGTACACCCACGGCCCCGCCGACCTGGGCGGCCCGCTGGCCGAACAGGTGCCCGCGGTATGGCAGTTCACCCCGGCGCCGTACGGCCCGGTGTTCCTGTCGCTGTCCGGCGCGGTGGCCGGGGCGAGCGGCCGGCACGTCTACTTCGGGGTGCTGGGCCTGCGGCTGGTGGCGCTGCTCGGGGTGGCGCTGCTGGTGGCCCTCGTCCCGCGGCTGGCCCGCCGCTGCGGGGTCGACCCCGGCGTGGCGCTCTGGCTCGGCGTGCTCAACCCGCTGGTCCTGCTGCACCTGGTGGCCGGCGCCCACAACGACGCCGTGATGCTCGGACTGCTGGTCGCCGGGCTGGTACTGGCGCTCGCCCGCCGTCCGCTCTGGGCGGCCGGACTGGTGTGCCTGGCGGCCCTGGTCAAGGCACCGGCCGCGCTCGGCCTGCTACCGGTCGCCGCACTGTGGTCGCAGCGGCTGAAGGGCCGGGCCCGGCTGCTGCGGGCCGGGTCCGCCGTCGCGGCCGCCGCCCTGGGAACAGCCGCCGCCGCCACCGCCGCGACCGGCACGGGCTACGGCTGGATCCACGCGCTCGGCACCCCGGTGTCGGCCGGCAACTGGTCGCTGACCAGCGCACTGGGCCGGGCCACCCGGGGGCTGGCGGTGCTGCTGGGCGCCGGGCCCGCGGAGGGCGCGACAGCGCTGTGGCGGTGGCTCGGCCTGGCCGCGGCGGCCGCCGTCCTGCTGTACCTGTGGGCCCGGCGCCCGGTGGCCTCACCCGTCCACCTGCTCGGCCTGAGCCTCACCGCGCTGGTGGTGCTCGGCCCGGCGCTGCGCCCCTGGTACGCGCTGTGGGGCGTGGTGCTGCTGGCCGCCGCCGCGACCCACGGCCGAATACGCCGCTGGGCGGCGCCCGCCAGCGGCGTGCTCGCCCTGGCGGTGCTGCCCAGCGGGTTCGCCCCCGACATCCCGGAACTGGCCGCGGCGGTCACCGGCGGCCTGCTGGCGGTCGCGGCGCTGTACGGGCTGCGGCTGCTGCCCGGCGACCGGCCGCTGGTGATCGAGGCCCAGGAGCGGGCGCTGTGGTGAGCGGGCCGGACGGTGGACGGATGACAACACGGCGAGCGGGTACGGGCCGATCGGTGGCGGGACGCGTGGTGACAGGACGAGTGGTGGCGGGGCGAGTGGTGACAGGGCAGGGGACGGCCGGGAACAGGGTGAGCGGCCGGGCGGCGGCCGGCGGGCCGGGCACCGCCCGGCGGGTGCTGGTCCTGGCCGGGCTGGCGCTGGCGGTCGGCGTCTTCATCGCCGTGATCCCGGGCCACCGCGGCTGGTTCGACGTCGGGGTCTACTACGGGACCGTCCACCACTGGACCGGCGGTGGCGCGCTGTACGACTACGTGCACCCCAACAGCACGATGGGCTTCACCTACCCGCCGTTCGCTGCGGTCTGCATGCTGCCGATGGCCCTGGTGGGCTGGCACACGGCGGTGGCGATCAGCGTGGTGCTGAGCGCCCTGGCCGCCGCCGCGCTGCTGTACTGGCTGGTCGATCCGGTCGCCCGGCGGCTGGGGTGGAACCGGTGGTTCACCTTCGGGGTGGCCGGCTGCCTGCTCGGGCTGCTCGAACCGGTCCGCGACACCTTCAGCTTCGGGCAGGTCAACCTGCTGTTGGTGGCGCTGGTGCTCGCCGACTGGAAGCTGCTGACCGGCGCCCCGCAGCGCCGCCGGTACGCGGGCATCGGGATCGGTCTGGCGGCCGCGTTCAAGCTGACGCCGGCCGTGTTCATCCTCTACCTGGCCGTCACCCGGCGCCGCCGTGCCACCCTGGTCGCGGCCGGTACGGCGGTCGGCGCCACCCTGATCGGCCGGCTGGCGGCGCCCGAGGCCTCGCACGCGTTCTGGACCGACCTGCTGTGGAACACCAACCGGGTCGGTTCGCTCGGCTACGTCTCCAACCAGTCCCTTCAGGGCATGATCGCCCGGCTGGCACCGGACGTCCCCGGGCGCGCCGCCTGGGCGCTCGCCGTGATCGGGGTGCTCGCGCTGTGGGCGTACCGGGTGCACCGGGCCGCCTCCGCGGGCGACGAGCTGACCGGCTTCGCGCTGACCGGGCTGACCTCCTGTCTGATCAGCCCGATCACCTGGATCCACCACCTGGTCTGGGTCCTGCCGGCCCTGGTCCTGCTGGCCGACGTCGGCCTGCGCGAACCCATCGGCTCGGCCCGGCGCGGCCGGCTGCTGGCCGCGGCGGCCGCCGGGTACGTGGTGCTGTGCAGCAGCGTGGTCTGGCTCTGGCGGTTCGACACCGCGGGGGTCGGCGGACTGATCGGCGGCAGCACCTACCTGTGGATCACCCTCGGGCTGCTGATCGCGCTGCCGGTCCGCCCGGCGGCGGCCGCCCGCAGCGGACGGCTGCTCCCGGGCGGCCTGCCGGCGGCGC
>NZ_JAIZ01000125.1 GCF_000710465.2 Kitasatospora sp. MBT63
CCCAAGGCCGGGTAGTTAAGGGATTTCCGCTGGTGGCAGTGGTGTTGAGGTCCAGGCTGTGGCTGCGTAGAGTCCGGGTCCGAGTTTGTGGATGAGGCCGGTTTCGGCCCATCGGGAGAGCTGTCGATACATGGTGTGCAGAGTGATGTCGCCGAAATGGGCGGCGATCTCCGAGGGTCTCCAGAGACGTGTCGGGTCGTCCTGCAGCAGGTCGAGGATGCGGTGTCTGCGGCGCTGATCAGGGGAAACGTTCCGGTCGTCGCGGGAGCTTGCGGGCAGCGGGGGCGGTTGACTGGCGGGTTTGAGGATGGCGACGTCAAGGCGGGTGACCATGCGGCTCCGGTCGGGGCGGCCGTCGTCCTGGCGTTCGGCGTACCGGGAGACCGACGAGCGGACCTTGCGGGTGCTGACGCGCGGACGGCGGGGCGGCAGGAGGCCGGCCAGCACGCACTGGGCGATGACGCCGATGGTGCCGGGGACCGGGGCAGTGGTGATGCCGGCGGCCTGGACGACGAGATCGCGGGCGGCCTGCCGGGCGATGGTGAAACCGCAGCGGTCCGGATCGATCCCCGGCCGTGACTCGGCGGCCTGGACCATCACCGTCCGAAGCGCCTGGTAGAGCGTGAGCTGGGCCCACATCTCCTGTTCGACGCCGACGGGATCGCCCGACCGCAGTGGACGCCCCTGGCCCAGGGTGTGCCGCAGCGCGAAGTACGCTGACTCGTGCTCCCACCGCTCGTGGTAGAGCGCGGCCAGTGCCGCGGCGGGGTAGCGGTTCGCACATGTCAGCGTGGTGGCGAGCCGGTAATTCCCGGTGAAGGAGGTGCCGTCATCCAGGGTCACAGTCACCTTGGCTTCGATGATGCGGACCGGGACGGTGCCGATCACGGACAGGTAGGAGCCGTCGCCAAGACGGGCCAGGACGGGGGTGCGGCGGTTGGCGCGGATTCGCCCCAGGAACTGCGCGCCGGTGCCGGTCAGCGCGGCAAGGAAGGCGTTCGCGTCGAAGCCCTTGTCCCATAACAGCAGCATGTCGGGCCCGAGGTGGTGCAGCAGCCTTCGGGCGTAGGCCGTCTCGCCGGTGTCGGTGGGACCGAACACCGCGCCGATGAGAGACCTCGTGCCGGTCTCCACCAGCGTCATCAGTTCCAGCATCGGGCAGCCGCCCCGGCCACCGGGGCCGAACCACCCCACATTGCGTTGGGTGTCGGCCAGCCTGATCGAGCTGCAGCCGTCGAATGAGACCGTTCGGAAACGTCCGAACCGGACCCCTGCTGTGGTCGGTTGCGCCAGTGGCCCGGCCAGGACCTCGAACAGCCGGCGAACCGGCGCCGGACCGACCCGGCGGCGCAGGTCCCGCAGGGCCTTCGCGGTCGGCCCGGCGACATCCAGACCCGCACTGGTCAGCGCCGTGGTGAGCTTGTTCCAGACGAGCCGGTAGCCGACCTCCGGGAACAGGCACATCGCCAGCAGGAAGTAGACCCCGACTCGCGAGGGCAGGTCCCTCAGCCGGTGCTGCACACAGCCGTTCTCCTCCAGGACCGCGTCGACGAGCTCGAAGGGCACGACCTGCGTCAGCTCGCCCAGATGACCCGGCGCGAACCGGCCCGCGGCCACGGTGAACTCGCGGGAGAGCCTTGTCAGACCAGGTGGTGCGGCACAATGACGTACGGGCAACGGGGCACCTCGAAGATCAGCAGTCTTGGCGGACTATCTGATCAACGACACCCCGTTGCCCTCGTTCTGCCCGAACCATCAAACCCCTTGCCACCAGCGGAAATCCCTTAACTACCCGGCTTTGGG
>NZ_JAIZ01000126.1 GCF_000710465.2 Kitasatospora sp. MBT63
GGTGTCCCTCGGTGACCGACTCCGAGGTGAACAGGCGGCGAGACACAGCGCTCCCTGGGGTTGCAGCGGCTGCTGACTGAACGACCACGACGCGGTGCGCACCGGCCATGGTCATCCGGAAAGACTTGATTCCTGGAGTGTAACGGTCAGGCCCCTCGGACGGGCCACCTGCCCGCGCAATCGGGCGTACAAGCAGTGCGGATCACAGCGCGTCGGCAGCTCGCAACCGGGTGACGACCTGGTCCCAGACGGTGTCCGCGAGCGCCTCCTTGGGGCCGTGCGGGACCGGCACCTCGGCCCCGTCGGCGGCCAGCACGACGGCGGCGTTGGTGTCCAGCCCGAAGGCCAGGCCGTCGCCGACCTCGTTCACCACCAGCAGGTCGCAGCCCTTGCGGGCGAGCTTGGCGCGGCCGTGGGCGAGCACGTCGTCGGTCTCGGCGGCGAAGCCGACCACCAGCTGGCCGGGGCGGGCCCGGTGTGCGGACAGCTCGGCCAGGATGTCGGGGTTGCGGACCAGCGCGACCGGGGCCGGCTCGACGCCGTCCACCTTCTTGATCTTCCCGGTGGCGTACTCGGCAGGCCGGAAGTCGGCCACCGCCGCCGCCATCACCACCACGTCGGCGTCCACCGCCGCCTTCAGCGCCGCCTCGCGCAGTTGCAGCGCGGTGGACACCCGCACCACGTCGACGCCGGCCGGGTCCGGCAGCTCGGCGTTGGCCGACAGCAGGGTGACCCGGGCGCCGCGGGCCGCGGCGGTGGCGGCCAGCGCGTAGCCCTGCTTGCCGGAGGAGCGGTTGCCCAGGAAGCGCACCGGGTCCAGCGGCTCCCGGGTGCCGCCGGCCGAGACCACCACGTGGCGGCCGGCCAGGTCGCGCTCCTGGGTCCCCCGGGCCAGCACCCGGCGGCAGGCCTCGAAGATCGCGGACGGCTCGGGCAGCCGGCCCTTGCCGGTGTCCACGCCGGTGAGCCGGCCCACCGCGGGCTCCAGCACGATCGCTCCCCGGCGGCGCAGCGTGGCGACGTTCTCCTGGGTGGCGGGGTGCTCCCACATCTCGGTGTGCATGGCCGGGGCGAAGACCACCGGACAGCGGGCGGTGAGCAGGGTGTTGGTCAGCAGGTCGTCGGCGAGGCCGTGGGCGGCCTTGGCCATCAGGTCGGCGGTGGCCGGGGCCACCACCACCAGGTCGGCCTGCTGGCCGATCCGCACGTGCGGCACCTCGTGGACGCTGGCCCAGGTCTCGGTGGCAGCCGGGCGGCCCGACAGCGCGGCCCAGGTGGCCTCGCCGACGAAGTGCAGCGCGGCCGCGGTCGGTACCACGGTCACCCGGTGCCCCGACTCGGTGAGCCGTCGCAGCAGCTCACAGGCCTTGTACGCGGCGATGCCGCCGCTGACGCCGAGGACCACGCGCGGGGCGTGGGGCTGCTCCGGGCTCGCGTTCATGGGTGCTGCATCTCCTCCGGGTCGGGTCGACGTTCACCTTACGACCCTTCAGACGCCGGGCGCGACGTGGCCCGGAGCACACGGAAGGGCCCGCCCCACCAGGTCTTTCGACCGGCGGGACGGGCCCTCACCGAAGGGGTGCCGGAGCTCAGGCCGCCTCGATCGCCTCGGCGGTCAGCAGGCCGGCGTTGATCTCGCGGAGCGCGATCGACAGCGGCTTCTCGTGCACGTGGGTGTCGACCAGCGGGCCGACGTACTCCAGCAGGCCCTCGCCGAGCTGCGAGTAGTAGGCGTTGATCTGGCGCGCGCGCTTGGCCGCGTAGATCACCAGGCTGTACTTGGAGTCGGTGGCCTCGAGCAGCTCATCGATCGGCGGGTTGATGATGCCCTCAGGCGCGGTCATCGAAGAGGACACGCTAGAACCTTCCGAAGTGGATATCTCTGACAAGGACCGGTTGTACGAACCGATCCGGTCAGACTACACCGAGCAAGGCTAGCAGCTCGGAGGCGACCTGCTCGACGGAGGTGTTGACCAGCGTCGTGTCGAACTCCGGCTCCGCGGCCAGCTCCACCTTGGCGGCGTCCAGCCGCTGGTCGATCACGTGCTGCGGCTCGGTGCCCCGGCCGGTGAGCCGGCGGACCAGCTCGTCCCAGCTCGGCGGGGCCAGGAAGACCAGCTGCGCCTCGGGCATCGACTCGCGGACCTGGCGGGCGCCCTGGAGGTCGATCTCCAGCAGCACCGGCTCGCCGCGTTCGAGCTTCTGCAGCACGGCCTGCCGGGGGGTGCCGTAGCGGTTGCCCGCGAACACGGCCCACTCCAGCAGTTCGCCGTTGGCGACCAGCTTGTCGAACTCGTCGTTGTCGACGAAGTGGTACTGGACCCCGTCCTTCTCGCCGGGCCTCGGGTGGCGGGTCGTCGCCGACACCGAGAGCCAGACCTCGGGGTGCTGCTTCCTCATATGAGCGACGACCGTGCTCTTGCCGACCCCCGAAGGGCCGGAGAGCACGGTCAGCCGCGGACGCTCACTCATGCACCGATTATCCCGGATCGCGGACGATCCGGGGACCACGGGGTACGACTCGGGGTCCGGTCAGGACGCCGCGCCGCCGAACTCCCGCTCCAGGGAGGCAATCTGGTTGGTGCCGAGACCACGGACACGGCGGCTCTCGGAGATGCCGAGACGCTCCATGATCTGCTTGGCGCGCACCTTGCCGACGCCCGGCAGGCTCTCCAGCAGGGCGGAGACCTTCATCTTGCCGATGACCTCGTCATCGGCCTTGCCCGCCTTGATGACGTCGTGCAGCGAGGCGCCGGAGTGCTTGAGCCGGTTCTTGACGTCGGCACGCTTCCGACGAGCCTCGGCGGCCTTGGCCAGCGCGGCGGCGCGCTGTTCAGGAGTAAGGGGCGGAAGAGCCACGCCGTTCACCTCAGGTGTGAATGGAAGGGAGGAGCTATGACTGGTGGTGCCCGGCCACCGGAGGCAGACCCCTGGTTAGGGGCTCTGACCTGCGAGAGCGGCGGAAATCCGCCGCCGTTCGACGACCTACCGCCGGACACTACCCAACTTGGGCTTCCACGTCAGGAAAAGAACACGAAAAGTCCTGGTCAGCCAGGGCCGACCCAGGACTTTCCGGGCAAATCCACCGCGTTGCGGCCGGTATTCTCAGGCGTTTGTGACTGCGCTCACATCCTCGACGAAGCGCGCGGCGGCCTCCCGCAGCGCCGTCACCGACGGTCCGTGCTTCAGCACGTCACGGCTCACGCTGGGCACCACGTTGCCGACCTCGGCCCCGAAGACCCGCGGCAGGTCCTTGGCGGTGGCGCCCTGCGCGCCCACCCCGGGGGCCAGCAGCGGGCCGTTGATCGCGAGGTCCGCGCCGGCCTCGGCGAGGGTCGCGCCGACCACCGCGCCGAAGGAGCCGAGCGGCTCTGCGCCGGCGTTCTCGGCCGCCAGCCGGTTCAGCACGCCCTGGGCGACGCTGACGCCGTCGGCGCCGAGCGCCCGCTGCACCTCGGCCCCCTCCGGGTTGGAGGTGAGCGCGAGCGCGAAGAGCCCGGCGCCGTTGGCCCGGGCCAGGTCCACGGCGGGCTGCAGCGAGCCGAAGCCCAGGTAGGGGCTGACCGTCAGCGCGTCGGAGAACAGCGGGCTGCCCGCGGCCAGGAAGGTCTCGGCGTACGCGGCCATGGTGGAGCCGATGTCGCCGCGCTTGGCGTCCATCACCACCAGCGCACCGGCCGCGCGGGCCTCGGCCACCGTGCGCTCCAGCACCGCGATGCCGCGGCTGCCGAACCGCTCGAAGAACGCGGCCTGCGGCTTGAGCACGGCGACCCGGTCGGCCAGCGCCTCGACCACGGTGCGGGAGAAGGTCTCCAGGCCCGCCACGTCGTCGGCCAGGCCCCAGGCCGTCAGCAGGGCGGAGTGCGGGTCGATGCCCACGCACAGCTGGCCGCGGGTGTCGAGGGCCGTACGGAGACGGGCGCCGAAGGGGGCGAGGGTCACGGGGATCCTTCCGGTCGGGGGGTGGTCCGGTGGGCGAGGCCCACCACGTCGGTGAACTTGGCGAAACCGCGGGCCGCCAGCTCGGCGCGCAGCTCGTCGAGGATGCGCAGCGGGGCGGCGGGGTCGTGGAACAGCGTGGTGCCGACCGCGACACCGTCCGCGCCGGCCAGCGCGAACTCCAGGGCGTCCCGGCCGCTGCGCAGGCCGCCCATGCCGATGATCGGCACCTGCGGCATGCGGCCGGCCAGCATGGCGGCGTGGACCTGGTGGACGCAGCGCACCGCGATCGGGCGTACCGCGGGCCCGGACAGGCCGCCGGCGCCGCTCGCCAGGGCGGGGCGCAGCGTGTCCAGGTCGATGGCCAGGCCCTGGGTGGTGTTGATCATCGAGAGGCCGTCGGCGCCGGCCTGCACGCAGGCGGCGGCGATCTCGGTGATCGAGGTGACGTCAGGCGAGAGCTTGGCGTACACCGGCAGGTCCGCGTCGGCCACCTGGCGCACCGCGCGGACCACGTCGTACGAGGTGGCCGGGTTCCCGGCGAACACCGGGCCGCGGGCGGCGGCGTTCGGGCAGCAGAGGTTGACCTCGATGCCGATCACGCCGGGGCGGCCGTTGAGCCGGGCGGCCACCTCCGCGTACTCCTCCAGCCGCTCCCCCGCGATCGACACCAGGACCCGGGCGCCGCGTTCGGCCAGCCACGGCAGCTCGGTGCGGACGAAGACGTCGATGCCGGCGCCCTGCAGTCCGATCGCGTTGAGCAGCCCGGAGGGGGTCTCGGCGGTCCGCGGGGTGGCGGCGCCGGCCCGGGGCCGGGCGGTGATGGTCTTGGTGGTGACGGAGCCCAGCTCGTCCAGCGGGACGAACCTGGCCAGCTCCCGCCCGTACCCGGCGCAGCCGGAGGCGGTGGTCAGCGGGTTCGGCAGGGTGTGCGGGCCGAACGGGACGGTGAGGTCGACGTCCTCGGGGTTCACCGGGCCGCCACCTCCGCCGCGGGTGCGCCTTCCAGGTCCGGCGGTACCGAGCCGAGCTCCGACCAGCGCACCCGGGCGCCGTCGAACACCGGTCCGTCGGTGCAGCAGCGGGTGAAGCGGCTGACGCCGTCGGCGCCGACCACCGGCAGTACGCAGCCCATGCAGATCCCGGTGCCGCAGGCCATCGGGGTCTCGACCGCCGTCCAGCAGCGCACCCCGAGCTCCTGGGCGATCCGGGCCGTTTCGGCGGCCGGCGCGGCCGGACCCGCGGTGTACACCACCCGGGCGTCGATGGCAGCGATGGCCTGGGCGAGCGG
This sequence comes from Kitasatospora sp. MBT63, assembly GCF_000710465.2. GTDB lineage: Bacteria > Actinomycetota > Actinomycetes > Streptomycetales > Streptomycetaceae > Kitasatospora. The sequence goes on from NZ_JAIZ01000126.1 coordinate 5,231, forward strand.
TCCGGTGACCCGGCCGGGCAGGCCGGCCGAGCCGTCCGCGGTGACCACCAGGACGTCCTGGGTCAGGGCCCTGGCCCGCTCCACGCCGTACAGCCGGTCGGCGCCGGCGGCGCCCAGGATGAAGCCGACCTGGCCGCCGGCCCGGCGGATCTCCTCGGCGAGGGTGAGCAGCGCCGCGGCGCCGTACTCCTCGGCCACCAGCAGGGCGCTGACCGGGCCCTCGGGCAGCGGGAAGGGGGTGCCGAGCGGGGCGATCAGGGCGAGCCGGTCGCCGGCCCGGGCGCGGCGCAGTTCGCGGGTGCCGGCCCCGTGGTCGGCGAGCACCAGCTCGATGGTCCCGGCGGCCGGGTCGGCGCGGTCGATGTGGAAGGCCCGCCGGAGCAGCAGCGAGGACCCGGGGCCGCCCACCGCGAGGGTGGCGAAGTGGCCGGGTGCGACCCGGGGGGCCGCCTCGGGCGCCCGGAGCACCAGGCGGCGGTACGTCCCCTCGGCGGTGCTGGCGAGCACCTCGGCATCGCTCTGGACGGGGTTGGCCATCTCGCTCCACCTCTCGGCCGGCCGTTGTGACGGTGTGAACTCTCCCAAACCCGTCCGGACACTGTCACTTCGCCCGGACGCCCGCACGCCCGTGCGCCGCGCCCCGCTCAGGCGTCCGGCTTGGCGGTGCCGACCGCCTCGGCGATGGTGCGGTAGCCGCTCACCCGCAGCCGGTCGGCCAGGCCGCGGTGCATCCGCCGCATCCAGAACGGCCCCTGGTAGATGAAGGCGCTGTAGCCCTGGACCAGGTCGGCGCCGTGCAGGATCCGCTGCCAGGCGTCCTCCGCGGTCTCGATGCCGCCGACCGAGATCAGCACCAGCCGGCCCTCGGTGCGCGCCCGCAGGCGCTGCAGCACCTCCAGCGAGCGGGCCTTCAGCGGGGCGCCGGACAGGCCGCCCATGCCGATCTCCTCGATCCGGTCGGCGCTCTCGCGCAGGCCGTCGCGGCCGATCGTGGTGTTGGTGGCGATGATGCCGTCGAGGCCCAGGTGCAGAGCCATGTCGGCGATCTCGTCGATGTCCTCGTCGGCCAGGTCGGGCGCGATCTTGACGAGCAGCGGGACGTGGTGCGCGGTGGCGGCGTCGGCGGCCTTGCGGACGTCCCACAGCAGCGGGCCGAGCACCTGGACGGCCTGCAGGTTGCGCAGCCCGGGGGTGTTCGGGGAGCTGACGTTGACCACCAGGTAGTCGGCGTACGGGGCGAGCCGCTCGGTGGACTTCAGGTAGTCGGCGGTGGCGTCGGCCTCCTCGACCACCTTGGTCTTGCCGATGTTGACGCCGATCACCGGGGTGGAGGTGGTGTGCGGGCGCGCGGCGAGGCGGGCGGCGACCCGGGCGGAGCCCTGGTTGTTGAAGCCCATCCGGTTGATCAGCGCCCGGTCCTCGACCAGGCGGAACAGCCGGGGCGCCGGGTTGCCGGGCTGCGGCTCGCCGGTGACGGTGCCGATCTCGACAAAGTCGAAGCCCAGCATCGACAGGCCGTCGATGCCGATGCCGTCCTTGTCGAAGCCGGCGCCGAGGCCGAACGGGCCGGGCAGGTCCAGGCCGAGCGCGGTGGTGCGCAGCGAGGCGTGGCGGGGGGCCAGCACCAGCCGGACCAGCTGCCGCAGACCCGGGACCGAGGCGGCCAGCCGGATCCAGAAGAAGGCGAGGTGGTGGGCCTTCTCCGGGTCCATCTTGCGGAAGACGAGGTTGAACAGGGTCTTGTACACGGGCAGGCCTTCCTGAACGGACATGGGAAGTGGGGGGCACCCGGTCCCGGTGCCCCCCACTAGGGTCGTGCTACTTGCGGCCGGCGTTGATCAGCGCCGCGTGCTCCTGCAGCGACATCACCCCGACCTCGCCGCGGGTCAGCGCGTCGATGCCCTGGACGGCGGCGCCCATCGCCTGCACGGTGGTCAGGCAGGGCACGCCGCGGGAGACGGCGGCGGTGCGGATCTCGTAGCCGTCCAGGCGGCCGCCGGTGCCGTACGGCGTGTTGATGATGAGGTCGACCTCGCCGTCGTGGATCAGCTGGACGATGGTCCGCTCGCCGGTCTCGCTCTCGCCCTCGCTGTGCTTGCGCACGATGGTGGACGGGATGCCGCCGCGCTGGAGCACCTCGGCGGTGCCGGCGGTGGCGAGCACCTCGAAGCCGAGCTCGACCAGGGCGCGGGCCGGGAAGACCAGGTTGCGCTTGTCGCGGTTGGCGACCGAGACGAAGACCTTGCCCTTGGTGGGCAGCGCGCCGTACGCGCCGGCCTGCGCCTTGGCGTACGAGGTGCCGAACACCTTGTCGATGCCCATGACCTCGCCGGTGGAGCGCATCTCCGGGCCGAGCACGGTGTCCACGCCGCGGCCGTGGATGTCGCGGAAGCGGCTCCACGGCATCACGGCCTCCTTGACCGAGATCGGGCAGTCGGCGGGCAGGGTGCCGCCGTCGCCCTCGGCCGGGAGCAGGCCCTCGGCGCGCAGCTCGGCGATGGTGGCGCCGAGCGAGATCCGGGCGGCGGCCTTGGCGAGCGGCACGGCGGTCGCCTTGGAGGTGAACGGCACGGTCCGGGAGGCGCGCGGGTTGGCCTCCAGGACGTAGAGGATGTCGCCGGAGAGCGCGAACTGGATGTTGATCAGGCCGCGCACCCCGACGCCGCGCGCGATGGCCTCGGTGGAGGTCCGCAGCCGCTTGATGTCGTAGCCGCCGAGGGTGATCGGGGGCAGCGCGCAGGCGGAGTCGCCGGAGTGGATGCCGGCCTCCTCGATGTGCTCCATGACGCCGCCGAGGTAGAGCTCGGTGCCGTCGTAGAGCGCGTCGACGTCGATCTCCACCGCGTCGTCGAGGAAGCGGTCGATCAGCACCGGGTGCTCGGAGATCAGGCCGGCGTGGCGCTCCAGGTAGGAGGCGAGCGAGGCCTCGTCGTAGACGATCTCCATGCCGCGGCCGCCGAGCACGTAGGACGGGCGGGCGAGCACGGGGTAGCCGATCTCGTCGGCGATCGCCTTGGCCTCCTCGAAGGAGAACGCGGTGCCGTGCTTGGGGGCCGGCAGGCCGGCGTCGCGCAGCACGCGGCCGAAGGCGCCGCGCTCCTCGGCGAGGTCGATCGCCTCGGGCTGGGTGCCGACGATCGGCACGCCGTTGTCCTTGAGTGCCTGGGCCAGGCCCAGCGGGGTCTGGCCGCCGAGCTGGACGATGACGCCCGCCAGCGGTCCGGCCTGCCGCTCGGCGTGGACGATCTCCAGCACGTCCTCCAGGGTGAGCGGCTCGAAGTAGAGCCGGTCGGAGGTGTCGTAGTCGGTGGAGACGGTCTCCGGGTTGCAGTTGACCATGACGGTCTCGTACCCGGCCTCGGCCAGCGCGAAGGAGGCGTGCACGCAGGAGTAGTCGAACTCGATGCCCTGGCCGATCCGGTTCGGGCCGGAGCCCAGGATGATCACGGCGGGCTTGGTGCGGGTGGCGACCTCGCTCTCCTCGTCGTAGGACGAGTAGAAGTACGGGGTCCTGGCGGCGAACTCGGCGGCGCAGGTGTCCACGGTCTTGAAGACCGGACGGATGCCGAGCGCGTGCCGCACCTCGCGGACCACGTCCGGCTTCAGGCCGCGGATCTCGCCGATCTGCTGGTCGGAGAAGCCGTGCCGCTTGGCGTGGCGCAGCAGCTCGGGGTGGAGCTTGTCGGACTCGGCGAGTTCGGCGGCGATCTCGTCGAGCAGGAAGAGCTGGTCGACGAACCACGGGTCGATCCGGGTGGCGTCGAACACCTCCTCCTGGGTGGCGCCGGCCCGGATGGCCTGCATCACGGTGTTGATCCGGCCGTCGGTCGGGACCTGGGCCTTGACCAGCAGTTCGGCCTTGTCGCCCGGCTCGCCGGTCCAGCTGAACTGCGAGCCCTTCTTCTCCAGCGAGCGCAGCGCCTTCTGCAGCGCCTCGGTGAAGTTGCGGCCCATCGCCATGGCCTCGCCGACCGACTTCATGGTGGTGGTCAGCGTGGCGTCGGCGCTCGGGAACTTCTCGAACGCGAACCGCGGGACCTTGACCACGACGTAGTCGAGGGTCGGCTCGAAGGAGGCCGGGGTCTGCTCGGTGATGTCGTTGGGGATCTCGTCGAGCGTGTAGCCGACGGCCAGCTTGGCGGCGATCTTGGCGATCGGGAAGCCGGTGGCCTTGGAGGCGAGCGCGGAGGAGCGCGAGACCCGCGGGTTCATCTCGATGACGATGACCCGGCCGTCCTCGGGGTTGACCGCGAACTGGATGTTGCAGCCGCCGGTGTCGACGCCCACCTCGCGGATCACCGCGATGCCGATGTCGCGCAGGATCTGGTACTCGCGGTCGGTCAGCGTCATCGCCGGGGCGACGGTGATCGAGTCACCGGTGTGCACGCCCATCGGGTCGAAGTTCTCGATGGAGCAGACCACCACGACGTTGTCGTGCTTGTCGCGCATCAGCTCCAGCTCGTACTCCTTCCAGCCGAGGATGGACTCCTCCAGGAGCACCTCGGTGGTCGGCGAGAGGGTCAGGCCCTGGCCGGCGATCCGGCGCAGGTCCTCCTCGTTGTGCGCGAAGCCGGAGCCGGCGCCGCCCATGGTGAACGAGGGGCGGACCACGACCGGGTAGCCGCCGAGGGTGTCGACGCCGGCGAGGACGTCCTCCATCGAGTGGCAGATCACCGAGCGGGCGGACTCACCGTGGCCGATCTTGGCGTTGACGGCCTCGACCACGCCCTTGAACAGCTCGCGGTCCTCGCCCTTGTTGATCGCCTCGACGTCGGCGCCGATCAGCTCGACGTTGTACTTGTCGAGGGTGCCCGCCTGGTGCAGCGAGATCGCGGTGTTGAGCGCGGTCTGGCCGCCCAGCGTCGGCAGCAGCGCGTCGGGGCGCTCCTTGGCGATGATCTTCTCGACGAAGTCCGGGGTGATCGGCTCGACGTAGGTGGCGTCGGCGATCTCCGGGTCGGTCATGATGGTGGCCGGGTTGGAGTTGACCAGGATCACCCGCAGGCCCTCGGCCTTGAGCACCCGGCAGGCCTGGGTGCCGGAGTAGTCGAACTCCGCCGCCTGGCCGATGACGATCGGGCCGGACCCGATGACCAGGACGGACTTGATGTCGGTGCGCTTCGGCACGGTCAGCTCCCTGTGGTGGTGCGGGCCGGGGCACCGGCCATCAGGTCGACAAAGCGGTCGAAGAGGTACGCGGCGTCGTGCGGGCCGGCCGCGGCCTCCGGGTGGTACTGGACGCTGAACGCCGGGGTGTCCAGGCACTGGAGACCCTCGACCACGTCGTCGTTGAGGCAGACGTGGGAGACCTCGGCGCGGCCGTACGGGGTGTCGCTCACCCTGTCCAGGGGCGCCTGGACGGCGAAGCCGTGGTTGTGCGCGGTGACCTCGACCTTGCCGGTGGTGCGGTCCTGGACCGGCTGGTTGATGCCGCGGTGGCCGTACTTCAGCTTGTAGGTGCCGAAGCCGAGGGCGCGGCCGAGGATCTGGTTGCCGAAGCAGATGCCGAACAGCGGGGTCCGGCGCGCCAGTACGCCCTGCATGACCGCGACCTGGTGGTCGGCGGTGGCCGGGTCGCCCGGGCCGTTGGAGAAGAACACGCCGTCGGGCTCGACCGCGTAGACGTCCTCGAGGGTGGAGCCGGCCGGCAGCACGTGCACCTCGATGCCGCGCTCGGCCATCAGCTGCGGGGTCATCGCCTTGATGCCGAGGTCGATCGCGGCGACGGTGAAGCGCTTGGTGCCGACCGCCGGCACGATGTACGGCTCGGTGGTGGCGACCTCGGCGCAGAGGTCGGCGCCCTTCATCTCGGGCGCCTCGTTGACCCGGGCCAGCAGCGCGGACTCCTCCGCCAGCGCGGGACCGGAGAAGATGCCGACCCGCATCGCCCCGCGCTCGCGCAGGTGGCGGGTGAGCGCCCGGGTGTCGATGCCGGAGATGCCGACCACGCCCTGGGCGGCGAGCTCCTCGTCCAGCGAGCGCCGCGAGCGCCAGTTGGAGGGGACCCGGGAGGGGTCGCGCACGACGTAGCCGGCCACCCAGATCTGCTTCGACTCCGGGTCCTCGTCGTTGACGCCGGTGTTGCCGATGTGCGGCGCGGTCATCACGACCACCTGGCGGTGGTACGAGGGGTCGGTCAGGGTCTCCTGGTAGCCGGACATGCCGGTGTTGAAGACGGCCTCGCCGAAGGTCTCGCCGACGGCGCCGTAGGCCTGGCCGCGGAAGGTCCGGCCGTCCTCCAGGACGAGCACGGCGGGCACGCGCTCCCGCCTCAAGCGCTGAGTGGTGGGGGCAGGTGCGGTCATGATGCGGTGCCTTCCGTCTGCTTGGTACGGGGGGAGAGTTCGAGGGTGGCGGCGACCCAGTCGGCGTGCTGCTCGGGCCGGTCCAGCCGGAAGCCGGACTCCAGCTCGGCCTCGCCCAGGCGCCAGCCGACCACCAGCAGGCCGGCGGGGACGACCTTGCCGGCGATGCCGGAGTCCTGGCGGGCGCCGGTGAGCGCCTCGGCCGGGATCCACAGGTCGGCCTCGCCCGGGCGGCGGACCAGCAGGCCGCGCCCGGTCAGGGTCAGTTCGGCCAGGCTGCGGTTGCCGAGGCCGTGGGCGACCACCCGGTCCAGCCAGTTCCCGGCGGTGGTGGTGCCGTGGTAGCGGCCGGCGGCGCTGCGGACGGCCTCGCCGGGCTCGGCCGGGACGGCGGGCAGCGCGGACAGGTCCGACTGCAGGGTGCGGCGCCAGTTCCAGCCCTGCCGCATCAGCCAGTAGACCAGCGCGATGACGATCACCAGGCCGACCGTCCAGCCGATGTAGCCGGGCCAGTTGGTGACCTTGGCCTGGCCTTCGGCGGCGAGCCGCGCGACGGCGGTGCCGGTCACTTGAGCCCGCCCTGCTCGGCCAGCTCGCCGGCCAGCACGGTGGCGGTGCCGCGCAGGAAGGTGGCGTGCACCCGCCCGGGGAGGTCGAGACCGCGGTAGGGGGTGTTTCGGCTGCGCGTCGCAAAGCTGTCGGGATCCACGAGCCCACGGTACGCGGGATCGAAGAGCACCAGGTTGGCCGGTTCACCGACCGAGACGGGCCTTCCGTGGCCGGTCAGACGGCCGATCCGGGCCGGGCGGTGGGACATCCGGTCGGCCACGCCCTCCCAGTTCAGCAGGCCGGTGTCGACCATGGTCTGCTGGACGACCGAGAGCGCGGTCTCCAGGCCGACCATGCCCATCGCGGCGACGGCCCACTCGCAGTCCTTGTCCTCCGCGGGGTGCGGCGCGTGGTCGGTGGCGACGGCGTCGATGGTGCCGTCGGCCAGCGCGGCGCGCAGCGCCTCCACGTCGGCGGCCGTGCGCAGCGGCGGGTTGACCTTGTACACCGGGTCGTAGCTGCGGACCAGCTCGTCGGTGAGCAGCAGGTGGTGCGGGGTGACCTCGGCGGTGACGTCCCAGCCCTTGGCCTTGGCCCAGCGGACGATCTCCACCGAGCCGGCCGTGGACAGGTGGCAGACGTGCAGCCGGGAGCCGACGTGCGCGGCGAGCAGCACGTCACGGGCGATGATCGCCTCCTCCGCGACGGCCGGCCAGCCGCCGAGGCCGAGCTCGCCGGAGACCTGGCCCTCGTTCATCTGGGCGCCCTCGGTGAGCCGGGGCTCCTGGGCGTGCTGGGCGACGACGCCGTCGAAGGCCTTCACGTACTCCAGCGCGCGGCGCATGATCACCGCGTCGTCGACGCACTTGCCGTCGTCGGAGAAGACCCGCACGCCTGCGGCGGAGTCGTGCATGGCGCCCAGCTCGGCGAGCTTCTTGCCCTCCAGGCCGACCGTGACGGCGCCGACCGGCTGCACGTCGCAGTAGCCGGACTCCTGGCCGAGCCGCCAGACCTGCTCGACCACGCCGGCGGTGTCGGCGACCGGGAAGGTGTTGGCCATCGCGTGGACGGCGGTGTAGCCGCCCTTGGCCGCCGCCTGGGTGCCGGTGAGGACCGTCTCGGCGTCCTCGCGGCCGGGCTCGCGCAGGTGGGTGTGCAGGTCGACCAGGCCGGGCAGGGCGATCAGCCCGTGGCCGTCGATGTCGATGTCGGCCTCGGCGGTCAGGCCGGTGCCGATCTCCCGGAACACGCCGTCGGCGATGAGGATGTCCTGGGGCGCACCGCCGAGGATCTGGACGTTGCGGATCAGGTAGCTCGTCACTTGGCGGCCTCCGGGGAGTCGGTACGGGATGCGTCGGCGGGGGCGTCGGCGAAGACCGCCCCGCCGAGCAGGAGGTAGAGCACGGCCATCCGGACGGAGACCCCGTTGGCGACCTGCTCGACCGCGGTGCAGCGCGGGGAGTCGGCGACCTCGGCGGTGATCTCCATGCCGCGGACCATCGGGCCGGGGTGCATCACGATGGCGTGCTCGGGCAGCTGGGCCATCCGGATGCCGTTCATGCCGTAGCGGCGGGAGTACTCGCGCTCGGTCGGGAAGAACGCGGCGTTCATCCGCTCGCGCTGGACCCGCAGCATCATCAGCGCGTCGGTCTTGGGCAGCACGGCGTCGAGGTCGTAGCTGACCTGGCAGGGCCAGTTCTCGATGCCGATCGGCAGCAGGGTCGGCGGGGCGACGAAGGTGACCTCGGCGCCGAGCGTGGTCAGCAGGTGGACGTTGGAGCGGGCGACCCGGCTGTGCAGGACGTCGCCGACGATGGCGACGCGGCGGCCGGCCAGGTCGTGGCCGGTGCCCGGGTTGAGGTGGCGGCGGATGGTGAAGGCGTCGAGCAGCGCCTGGGTGGGGTGCTCGTGGGTGCCGTCACCCGCGTTGATCACGCTGCCGTGCAGCCAGTCGGAGCCGGCCAGCCGGGCCGGCGCGCCGGAGGCGTGGTGGCGGATGACGACGGCGTCGGCGCCCATCGCCTGGAGGGTCAGCGCGGTGTCCTTGAGGCTCTCGCCCTTGGAGACCGAGGAGCCCTTGGCGGAGAAGTTGATGACGTCGGCGGACAGCCGCTTCTCGGCGACCTCGAAGGAGGTCTTGGTGCGGGTGGAGTCCTCGAAGAAGAGGTTGACGACGGTCCGGCCGCGCAGCGTGGGCAGCTTCTTGACGGAGCGTCCGGAGAGGTGGGCCAGCTCCTCGGCGGTGTCCAGGATGAGCAGGGCGTCGTCGCGGCTGAGGTCTGCGGTGGAGACGAGATGGCGCTTCACGCGGTCACTCCGGGAGGTGCGGGTCGGACGGCTGGGCGGCGAGCGCCTGGGAGGACCGGGCGGCGTAGTCGCGGTCGCCGACCAGGACGGCGTCGCGGCCGTCGGTGTCGGCGAGCTGGACCTGGACGGCCTCGCGCAGCGAGGTGGGCAGGTTCTTGCCCACGTAGTCGGCGCGGATCGGCAGCTCCCGGTGGCCGCGGTCGACCAGGACCGCGAGCTGGACGGCGCGCGGCCGGCCGATGTCGCTCAGGGCGTCCAGCGCGGCCCGGATGGTGCGGCCGGAGAACAGCACGTCGTCGACCAGGATGACCAGCTTGCCGTCGATGCCCTCGGCGGGGATCTCGGTGTGCTCCAGCGCCCGGGCGGGCTTCAGGCGCAGGTCGTCCCGGTACATGGTGATGTCGAGGGTGCCGAGCGGGATCTCGCGGCCGGCCACCTGGTTGAGCCGGGCCTGGAGCCTGCGGGCGAGGTGGACACCGCGGGTGTGGATGCCGAGCAGCACCACGTCGTCGGCGCCCTTGGCGCGTTCGACGATCTCGTGGGCGATCCGGGTGACGATCCGGGTGATGTCCCCGGCGTCGAGCACCTGGTGCGGCGGGCGCGGTGCGGATGCAGAGATGGGCGTGGTCATGCCGAAGCGGACCTCCTTCCCCGCCTCACTGGACGGGCCTTAAAGGATGTCTGGAATTGGGCTCCCGACCGTGGCGGAAGCCTCGCCCATGGTAGCAGTGCGCTCACCCGCACCGAGGACCGACCCGTTCCGCTTCCCCCTTTCGTGCGTACCGCGGCGGTTCACGGACCGGCCGGGAGCTATTCGCACGACTGCCCCATTCGGCTTGACGCGACTACCTCACTCTACGTAACCTCACAGTGAGTTACAAGACCGCCGCTGTACCCACCGGTACAGTCGGCCGGATCCGCGGTCATCACCCGCCCGCTCGTGGCTCACCACTGAACGCGAAGCAATCTCGTCCGGGGAGATCTATGTCCAGCGACTACGCGAAGCAACTCGGGGCCAAGCTCCGGGCGATCCGCACTCAGCAGGGTCTCTCCCTGCACGGCGTCGAGGAGAAGTCCCAGGGTCGCTGGAAGGCAGTCGTCGTCGGCTCCTACGAGCGCGGCGACCGCGCGGTGACGGTGCAGCGCCTGGCCGAGCTGGCCGAGTTCTACGGCGTCCCGGTGCAGGAGCTGCTCCCCGGCGGTACCCCGGGCGGTGCGGCCGAGCCGCCGCCGCGCCTGGTCCTCGACCTGGAGAGACTGACTCAGGTGCCGTCCGAGAAGGCCGGTCCCCTCCAGCGCTATGCGGCCACCATCCAGAGCCAGCGCGGCGACTACAACGGCAAGGTGCTCTCGATCCGCCAGGACGACCTTCGCACCCTCGCCGTGATCTACGACCAGTCGCCGTCGATCCTCACCGAGCAGCTGATCAGCTGGGGTGTGCTGAACCCGGACGCCCGTCGCGCGGTGCGCGAGGAGGACGCCGGCTGACGCTCCCCCGTCAGCAGAAACGTCACGGCGGGGTGTGCGGCCACGGCCGCGCACCCCGCCGTCGCGCTGTCCGGGCCGGGGCCCCGAGCCGCCGTCAGCACACCGAGCCGAGGCTGAATCCCGGCCGCGCCTCCACCCCGTCCAGCTCGACCGCGGCCGGGGTGTAGCCGAAGCCGGTGCTCTGCCAGGCCCAGGCCACCTGCCGGTACTCCCCGCAGGAACCCGCCGAGCCCTGCGAGCCGTGCAGCAGCGCCGCCCCCGGCAGCTCCCGGGCCAGGCCCACGCAGAGCACCGCGCACACCAGGTCGAGGTCCTCGTCGTGGATCCGCACCACGCCGTCGTCCCAGTGCAGCACCCGGGCGTCCGCCTGCAGCCGCCCGCCGGGCGCGTCGACCACCAGGTGGAACTGGAAGGTCCCGGCGCCCGCGCCCACCAGCATCCGGCGGAAGACCTCCGAGGCCTGGTCGTGGGCCTGCCGCAGCCGCGGCGGCAACTGCTCCTGCGGCCCGCACAGCGCACCGTCCAGCAGCAGGTCGGCGTGGCGCAGCGTCAGCCCGCTCTCCCGGGCCCGGACCAGCCGCGGCAGGAAGTCGTCGGCCAGCTCCTCGCCCTGGTAGGGCAGCAGCTGGGTCTGCAGCGGCGGGTTGACCAGGTAGCGGTCGCGGGCCTGCTGCTCGGCCGGGTCGAGGCCGTGCAGCAGGCAGAAGTCGGCGAAGTCCCCGGGGTGGAACATCCGGGCCTGGACGGTGCCGAAGACCCGCCGGGCCTCGGCCAGCAGGGCCGCGGTGTCCACCAGGTACGCCGCATGGTCGGCCGCGTCGGTCAGGCCCCACGGGCGGGCCCGCTCGAAGTCCTCGGGGCAGGCCAGGATCCCGGTGACGAAGGCCTCCTCGGGCCGGCGGCCGCTCCCGGGAGAGGTGCAGCGGGAGGACCGGGGGGTGCGGCTGTTCCGGGGCATCGCGGGCTCCTGGGGGACGGGGCTCGAAGGGGACGGCCGGGGACGGCCGCTGCCCCTGTTACTCCCCACCCCCACGCGCCGCACACGCACGCGGTGTCACAGACCTGTAACCGAGGGCAACACTCGCGCGCCCGGCGCTCACTGCGGGCGCGGCGCCCGGGCCAGCTGGCGGGACTGGGCGACCAGGCGGCCGGTGGAGTCCCAGATCTCGGCGTCCTCCTCGAAGTGGCCGCCGGCCAGGTTCCGGGTGGCGTGGCTGACCCGCAGCCAGCCCGGCGCCGGCTTCGCCCGCAGGTGGACCGTCAGTTCGACGGTGGGCGCCCAGCCGGGCAGGCCGAGGTCGAAGGTGACCGGCGGCAGCGCGTCGGCCACCAGCAGGAGCAGCAGCGGGTCCGGCTCCCGGCCGTCGGCCAGCTTGAACCAGCCCTGGATCCGGCCCTGCTTCGACGGCTCGCCGAGCGCCCAGCCGATGGTGGCCGGGTCGAGTCTCAGGTCGAAGCGCTCCAGCAGGGCGGCCTGCTCGACCAGCGACGGCGGCGCGTGCTCGACGCCGATGCACTGCTCCGGCGACGGCATGACGGGCGGCTGCGCACTGGTGTGCACCTCGTCCCCGAACGCGGCCAGGTCGCCGTAGGTGGCGAGCACCCGCAGCCGTTCCTCGCCGTCCTGGACCAGCGAGGCGGTACCGGTGGACAGCGAGCGGCCCTCGCGGATCAGCTCGGTGCTGACGGTGGCGGGCCCCGGCCGGGCGGCGGAGAGGTAGTACCCGCTGATGGAGACCGGGTCCGGGTGGGCCGGGCTGCGCAGCGACAGCGCGTGGCCGGCCACCGCGAGCAGCAGGCCCCCGTTGACGCCGCCGCCGATCTGCCAGCCGGCGCCGAGCTCGGCCCCGTGGCGGCCGGGCTCCCCTGGGTGCGGGGTCAGGGCGATGCCCCGGTCGAACTCACTGCGTACGGCGGTGGTCATGGCGGTGTCCTTCGCTGCGGCGGTCCTCGGCCCACTCTTGCTACCGGCCAGTAGCTTACGCTGCGGCCGGTCCGGGGGCCAGGGACGCGTGAAGGCCGCCGGACCAGGGGTCCGGCGGCCTTCACGAGCGGGACGTCAGTCCCGGCGGATGGTCGGCTTCAGCTCCATGAAGCGGGCCAGCAGGCCGTTCACGAAGGCGGGCGACTCGTCCGTGGAGTACTCCTTGGCGATCTCGACGGCCTCGTCGACCACGACCGCGTCCGGGACACCGTCCTCCCAGATCAGCTCGTAGGCGCCGAGCCGCAGGACGTTGCGGTCCGCGACCGGCATCCGGTCGATCGTCCAGCCGATCGCGTAGGTGGCGATCAGCTCGTCGATCCGGCGGGCGTACTGGGTGTAGCCCTCGACCAGCTGCATGGTGTACTCGGCCACCTGCGGGATGCCCTCGTCGGGCCTCGGGTCGCGGGCGCGGGCCACCCAGTCGGCGAGCACCTGCTCCGGGGAGACACCGCGGTGGTCGGCCTCGAAGAGGATCTGGAAGGCCCTGGTGCGGGCCTTGCTGCGTGCAGCCGCCACGGTTACTTGTTCACCCGGCCGAGGTAGCTGCCGTCGCGGGTGTCGACCTTGATCTTCTCGCCGGTGACGATGAAGAGCGGGACCTGGATCTCGGCGCCGGTCTCCAGGGTGGCCGGCTTGGAGCCGCCGGTGGAGCGGTCGCCCTGCACGCCGGGCTCGGTGTGCTCGATCAGCAGCTCGACCGAGGCCGGGAGCTCGATGTACAGCGGGGCGCCCTCGTAGACGGCGACCAGGGCCTCGAAGCCCTCCAGCAGGTACTTGGCGGCGTCGCCGACGACCGCGGGGTCGATCGGGAGCTGGTCGTAGGTGTCCGTGTCCATGAACACGAACTGCTCGCCGTCCTTGTAGGAGAACTGCATGCCGCGCTTGTCGACGTTGGCGGTCTCCACCTTGGTGCCCGCGTTGAAGGTCTTGTCGACGACCTTGCCGGTCAGGACCTCCTTCAGCTTGGTGCGCACGAAGGCCGGGCCCTTGCCGGGCTTGACGTGCTGGAACTCGACGACGGACCAGAGCTTGCCGCCGTCAAGCTTGAGGACCATGCCGTTCTTGAGATCGTTCGTGGAAGCCACGGGCGCACTAACTCCTGGATATAGCTGTCAAGGAACCAAGAAGGGACGCGTCCCGCCGTCCGCGGCCTGGGCCGCCGACTACAGGGCGAGGAGCTCCTTGGTCGTTATGGTGAGCAGCTCGGGCCCGCCCTCCTCAGGGGGGCGCACCACGAGCGTGTCCTCGATCCGGACCCCGCCCTTGCCCGGGAGATGGACCCCCGGACCGACGGTGACCGGCACGCGACTGTCCAGTTTACCCATGTCGGCGGGGCCCAGACGCGGCGCCTCCCGGATCTCCAGGCCGATTCCGTGTCCGACCGGATGCGCGGCGCGTTCGGCGTGACCGGCCGCCTGGAGGATCGAACGGGCCGCGTCGTCCGGCACGTGCTGCGGCACGCCCGGCCCCAGCGCCTCCCGGCCCGCCCGCTGGGCGTGGAACACCAGCCGGTGCAGTTCCACCTGCCAGGGCGCCGGGGCCGCGCCGATCACGAAGGTCCGGGCGGTGCAGATCCCGTACCCGCGGTACTGCGCGCCGAGCACCACGGTGAGGAAGTCGCCCTCCTCGACCCGGTGGTCGGTCGGCTGGTGGTGCTCCAGCCCGGAGTGCGCGCCGGTACCGACCGAGACCGGGAAGGCGGCCCGGTCCGCACCGTGGTCGATCATGCGGCGCTCCAGCTCCATCGCCAGGTGCCGTTCGGTCCGGCCGACCAGGATCGACTCCAGCAGCTCGCCGAGCGCCTGGTCGGCGATCTCGGCGGCGATCCGCAGGTCGGCGATCTCGTGCTCGTCCTTGACCACCCGCAGCCGCTCGACCGCGAGGTCGAGGTCGAGCAGGCGGACCCCGGCCGCGGTCTGCGCCAGGGTGTGGTGGCGGCTGACCGTGAGGTCGTGCTCCTCCACCGCCAGGTCGCCGACCTTCAGCCGGACCGCCGCCTCGGCGAGGGCCGGCGCCGTGTCGGTCTGCGACAGCACCGGCAGCCGGGCGACGTCCTCGTCGATCAGGTGCTCACCGCTGTCGTCCGGCGGCAGGTCGTCCGGTACGGCCAGCAGCACCCGGTCCCGGGTGAGCAGCAGGCTCGCACCGCACGGCGGGCAGCCGGTGAGGTAGCGGACGTTGGCGGCGCGGGTGATCAGTGCGGCATCGGCGCCGGAGGCACTGCAGTACTCCCGGAGGCGTTCCCGTCGGGCCGCGTGCGCATCGGACATGGGTCGAGCGTACGGAGCCGGGCGGCCGGGCGCCCGTCGAGCACGCTCGGCCGGGGCCCGGCCCGGGCCGGGGGGCGGCGCTACTCGTGCCGCAGGGCGCCCGTCGCGGTGGTCCGCCGCAGCACCGGGAGGGTGAGCGCGGTGACGCCCAGAACGCCGGCCGCGGCGGCGCCCGCCATGGCGAGGACCCCGTCCCAGGCGATCCGCGGCGGCAGACCGGCCAGGTGCAGCAGCATCCGGCCGACGGCGCTGCCGAGGCCGACCGCCAGCAGTAGGCCGATCCCGGTCGGCAGCGCGCTCTGCCACAGCAGCGACAGGCCGAGCGTGCGCCGCGGTGTGCCGAAGGCCAGCAGGCAGGCCAGCGACCGGCGGCGTTCGCGCAGTTGCTCCAGCAGGCTCACCAGCATGCTCAGCGCGATGAGCACCAGGGTGGCCACCACGGCGGCGGTGAGCGACCGGCGGACGCCGTCGAAGGCACGGTCCTGGCCGAAGGCCCGTTCGTCGGACAGCAGCAGCCTGGCCTGCGGGTCGATCCGCTGGACGGCGGTGCGCAGGACCTCGCGGGCGTCCGGCACGGCGGTGTCGAGCTCCAGGTCGACCCGGGCGTCCTGGCCGGCCGTCAGGGCGGCGGGGACGGCGGCGGGCGTGAGCAGCAGGTCCCCGGCCGGGCCGTCGGCCGGGGAGAGCGGACGCTCCACCGCGGGCAGGAGCGCCGCCGGGAGCCGCCAGAGCAGTGCGGAGCCGTCGGCGGCCGCCCGGTCCGCCGTCACCTCGGCGCCGGGCCGCAGCCCGGGACCGGCGGCGGCCGCCGGGCCCGTCCCGGTGAGCAGGAAGCCGTCGCCGTCGGTGCAGGAGGGCAGCTCGGCGAGCGCCTTGAGGTCGGCGCAGGAGCCGACCAGCGCCAGGGAGGTCCGGTTCGGGTCCCGGGTGGCGCCGCGCAGGTAGACCGGGAGGTAGCCGACGGCGGAGCGGGCACCGTCGCCGACCCGCAGCCGGGCGGCCAACTCCGCCGCGGACCCGTCGGCGCCGGGGAAGGTGGCCCGGGCCTGGACTGCCCCGGCGCGCGGCCCGTCGGCGTCCGCGTAGCGGGCCCGGTGCTGCGCGGCGATGGCCCCGAACAGGCTCTGCAGCACGACGGCGCCCGCGACCGCGACCAGCGTGCCGGACGTGGCCCGGGCGGCCGCGCCGCCGCCGAGCCGCAGGCGGCCCAGCGCCAGTTGCACCGACGGCGGCCCGAACGACAGGTCGCGGACGGTCAGTTCGAGCAGCGCCGGGAGCACCGCGGCGACACCGCTGAGCAGCAGCACCAGCCCGGCCACCACGACCGCCAGGTCGAACGGCGAGGCACCGAGGTCGACCCCGGGCGAGGTCTGGGAGAGCAGCAGGCCCCCGGTGACGGGCAGGGCCAGGCGCCACCACAGCCGGCGGCGGGTCCGGTCGCTGCCGCGCACCACGCCGAGGGGCTCCGCGGTGATCCGCCGCATGGCGAGCAGTGCGGCCGCGACCGCGAGCAGCGGCACGGCCGCCATCACGGTGGCCGCCTGCCACGGGTCGGGGTCGATGTCCGCCGCGAAGACGCTGAGGCCCTCGATGGTCACCGACTCCGCGAGGTGCCCGGCCAGCAGGAAGAGCAGCCAGCCGACCGCCAGCCCGGTCAGCGCACCGGCCAGCGCCTCCCCGGCCGCGATCCGGGCGGTCATCGCGCGGTCGGCGCCGACCAGCCGCAGCGCGGCCAGCCTGCGGTCGCGGGCCTCCCCGCCGAACCGGGTCGCCGCGGCGACGAACACCACGACCGGGGTCAGCAGCACCACGATGCCGGTCACGCTGAGCAGGACCAGTTCGGGCTCCAGTTCGCGCGGCGGGTAGGAGTCGCCGATGGAGTCGATCCGGACGGCGCCCCGCTCGGGGCTCAGGTCGTCGGCGCCGAGGACGAAGGAGAGGTCGCCGGGGCCGACCAGGCCGCGGTCGGCGATCCGCCCGGCAACCGGGTGACCGATCCGCTCCTCGAGCAGCCGGCCGTCCGGGGAGCCGAGCAGCTCGGCCAGGGCCGGGGAGACGGCCATCGTGCCCGGTGCCGGAAAGGCGGTCAGACCGGGGGGCAGCGGGGCCCGCGGGCCCTCCGGCTGCACGATCCGGCCGCGCACCTCGGCGCCGTGGTAGGTGGTGGAGGCGTCGACCAGCAGGAGGGTGCCGGGGCCGGCGGCGAGGCCGTCGTCGGCGTGCATGGTGTCGACCAGGGCGTGGATCCGGTCGTCGCGGTGGTGCTTCATGGTCTGGAACGAGGACGCGAAGAGCAGCGTGGCGACGCCGAGGCCGACGCCGACGGCGGTCAGCAGGGTACGGGCCAGGCTGCCCCGGCCGCCGGTGAAGGCGAGCCGCAGTCCGATGCCGACCTGGCCCAGGCGGCGCAGCCGTACGGTCGGGGCCGGTCGGTCGGTGGGGGCGGGCGGG
>NZ_JAIZ01000127.1 GCF_000710465.2 Kitasatospora sp. MBT63
ACGCCCCGCCCCGCCCTGCCCGGCGCTCGCCCCGCCCGCAGCCACGCTGCGCCGACCTTAGTCCGGGGGAGTTCCGGCGGAGTGCTGGAGGAGTACCGGGTTCGGGGAAGCACGGGGAGAGTTCCCGCGGAGTTCACGCGTACTTCCGGGGCGCCCGCGCCCGGTCGGGTCGCGTCGCCGGGGCCGCCCGCCGGGGCCCGGCCGTCAGTGCGGCCCCGCCCGGTGCGGCACAATGGAAGGCTGCAAGCCGATTACTCACGACGACGCCGGAGCGATCTCACGTGGCGGAATACATCTACACCATGCGCAAGGTGCGCAAGGCACACGGCGACAAGGTCATCCTTGACGACGTGACGCTCAGCTTCCTCCCCGGGGCGAAGATCGGCGTCGTCGGCCCCAACGGCGCCGGTAAGTCGACCGTGCTGCGGATGATGGCGGGCCTGGACCAGCCGTCCAACGGCGATGCCTTCCTCTCGCCGGGCTTCACCGTCGGCATGCTCCAGCAGGAGCCCCCGCTCGACGAGTCCAAGACCGTCCTGGAGAACGTCGAGGACGGCGTCAAGGAGATCAAGGGCAAGCTCAACCGGTTCAACGAGATCGCCGAGCTGATGGCGACCGACTACTCGGACGAACTGCTCGAGGAGATGGGCCGGCTCCAGGAGGACCTGGACCACGCCAACGCCTGGGACCTCGACGCACAGCTCGAGCAGGCCATGGACGCGCTGGGGTGCCCGCCCGGCGACTGGCCGGTCACCAAGCTCTCCGGTGGCGAGCGCCGCCGGGTGGCGCTGTGCAAGCTGCTGCTCGAGGCCCCGGACCTGCTGCTGCTCGACGAGCCCACCAACCACCTCGACGCCGAGTCGGTGAACTGGCTGGAGCAGCACCTGGAGAAGTACGCGGGCACCGTCGTCGCCGTCACCCACGACCGGTACTTCCTGGACAACGTCGCCGAGTGGATCCTGGAGCTCGACCGCGGCCGCGCCTACCCGTACGAGGGCAACTACTCCACGTACCTCGAGACCAAGCAGTCCCGTCTCAAGGTCGAGGGCCAGAAGGACGCCAAGCGCGCCAAGCGGCTCAAGGACGAGCTCGAGTGGGTCCGCTCCAACGCCAAGGGCCGGCAGGCCAAGTCCAAGGCCCGGCTCGCCCGGTACGAGGAGATGGCGGCCGAGGCCGACAAGATGCGGAAGCTGGACTTCGAGGAGATCCAGATCCCGCCGGGCCCGCGTCTGGGCAGCATCGTCATCGAGGTCAACAACCTCTCCAAGGGCTTCGGCGAGAAGCTCCTGATCGACGACTTGAGCTTCACCCTCCCGCGCAACGGCATCGTTGGCGTGATCGGCCCGAACGGTGCTGGCAAGACCACGCTGTTCAAGATGCTCCAGGACCTGGAGACCCCGGACGGCGGAACGGTCAAGGTCGGCGAGACCGTCAAGATCAGCTACGTCGACCAGAGCCGCGCCAACATCGACCCGAAGAAGACCCTGTGGGAGGTCGTCTCCGACGGCCTCGACTGGATCAACGTCGGCCAGGTCGAGATGCCGTCCCGCGCCTACGTCTCGGCGTTCGGCTTCAAGGGCCCGGACCAGCAGAAGCCGGCCGGGGTGCTCTCCGGTGGTGAGCGCAACCGCCTGAACCTGGCGCTCACCCTCAAGCAGGGCGGCAACCTGCTGCTCCTCGACGAGCCCACCAACGACCTCGACGTCGAGACGCTCTCCTCGCTGGAGAATGCGCTGCTGGAGTTCCCGGGCTGCGCCGTGGTCATCTCCCACGACCGCTGGTTCCTGGACCGGGTGGCCACCCACATCCTCGCCTACGAGGGCGAGAGCAAGTGGTTCTGGTTCGAGGGCAACTTCGAGTCCTACGAGAAGAACAAGATCGAGCGGCTGGGTGCCGACGCCGCCCGTCCGCACCGGGCCACCTACAAGAAGCTGACCCGGGGCTAGACAGCCGGCCCGCCGGCCGTCCGGATCCGGACGGCCGGCGGCAACGCCGACGCAACAACGGCCCGGCATGCTGCCCGTGCGGCGCCCTGCCGGGCGGCCGCCCGTGAGCCGCGAGGCTGTGCGGACGGCAGACGGGGCCGGTCGCCGGCCCTTCGATCGGAGGAGATTCACCGTGGCCCGCCACATCTACGCCTGCCCCATGAGGTGGTCCGACATGGACGCCTTCGGCCACGTGAACAACGTGGTCTTCCTGCGCTACCTGGAGGAGGCGCGGATCGACTTCATGTTCCACCGGGCCGCCGAGGCCGGTGCGGGTGAGTTCGCGGGCGGCTCCGTGGTGGCCCGGCACGAGATCGACTACAAGCGGCCGCTGACCCACCGGGCCGCTCCGGTGACGGTGGAGACCTGGGTGACCCAGATCGGCGGTGCCTCGCTGACGGTCGCGTACGAGATCAAGGACGTCGCCGAGGACGGCGCCGAGACGGTGTACGTCAAGGCCTCGACCGTCGTCGTCCCGTACAACCTGGCCGAGGGCCGGCCGCGGCGGATCAGCGCGGTGGAGCGCGAGTTCCTCAGCCGCTACACCGACGACGCCGACCAGGGCGACAGCGCCGACAGCACCGGCAGCGCCGGTGATGCGCGGCAGGTCCGGGCCGGCGAGCGCGTCCCGGCCGGCCGGGGCGTCCAGGGCGAGGCGGCCGGTACCGCCAGGGCCGTCGCGGCCGTCTGATGCGCGTATCGGTGTGCGGGCCGGCTCCACGGCCGGAGCGTCGCACCGGTTCCGCGTCCGGCCGCCAGACCCCCGCGCGGACCGAGCACCCCGTGCGCACCGAGCACCCCGCGATCCGAGTGAGCTGACCTGCGTTGACCACCACCACCCGCCTGAGACTCGTCGACACCGGTGAGGCCGCCGACCTGGCCGCCTTCCTGGTCCGGCTGCTGCGCTTCGACCGGGCGGCCGCCGTCCGTCTGCAGGCGGTGGCCGCGGTGGGCGGGGCCGGCGGCGAGGGTGTGCTGGCGGTGTTCGGACGGCTGCCGCTGGGCGGCTCGGGCGTGCTCGCCATCCGTACGGCACGGCTGGCGGAGCTGGACACCCCGGTCGACGTGACGGTGTCGGCGGGCCTGCTGCTGGACCTGGTGGACGAGACGGACGGCTCGTTCGCCGTGCCGGCGCCGGTGACCGGCCCGGCCTGGGCGGGCCTGCTTCCGCCGCGGACCGGCTGGCAGCCGGCCGGGGAGCCGTCCGCGCACCTGGTGTACCCCGAACTGATGGCTGCGGTACGGGAGTTCAAGGAGCGCAGCGAGCAGGTTCCGGCGCACCACCGGACCCGGCAGGTGCTGGACCAGCTGGCCGACGAGATCTGGACCCGGCCGCTCGGTGCGGCGCCGGAGCTGCCGCTGCGGGCGGCGCACGCGGCCTATGTGATCGGTTTCCTGAAGCCCGGCGCACCGCTCACGGTGCACCGGGCGGGCAGCTGGCTGCGGTTGAGCGCCCCGGCGGGTTCGGTCGCGGTGCGGCGGGCGGCCGCACCCGGTGCCGGGCTGGGCCTCAGCCCGCTGATCTGAGCGCGGCCGCGGACGGCGGCCGCTCGCCGGCCTGGGTCAGCCGGCCGTGTTGATCATCGACGCGGCGGCGTAGGTCAGGTAGTCCCACAGCTGCCGCTCGGCCTCGGCGGGCAGCTCCAGCGAGTCGAGCGCCGTCCGCATGTGCCCCAGCCACGCGTCGTGGGCGGCCCGGTCGACGGCGAACGGTGCGTGGCGCATCCGCAGCCGCGGGTGGCCGCGCTGCTCGCTGTAGGTGCGCGGGCCGCCCCAGTACTGCATCAGGAACAGCGCGAAGCGCTCCTCGGCCGGCCCGAGGTCCTCCTCCGGGTACATCGGCCGCAGCAGTTCGTCCTGGGCGACGCCTTGGTAGAAGCGGTGGACCAGCAGCCGGAAGGTCTGCTCCCCGCCGACCGCCTGGTAGAAGGTCTCCTCGCTGAGCGTCTCGCGCCGGATCTCGTTCACCCGACCATGGTCCCAGACGGCCCCGGGGGCCGTACACCGGGACTTCCGGCGTACGACCCCCGGGCGGGGTCCCTCGGGAGGGAGCGGCGGGACGGCCCGTTACGCGTCGTCCCAGTTGAAGAAGCGCCACGCGATGGCGCACATCACGGCGGAGAAGGCGAGCAGTCCGCCCATCGACGGCAGGACGTCCATCACGCCGCCGCCCCGGCTGAGCACCGCCTGCGCGGAGGTCACCAGGTAGCGCAGCGGCAGGAAGTGCGACACGGTCGTGAGCCAGCCAGGGGCGCCGTCGAGCGGGATGAACGCGCCGCCGAGGAACGACATCGGCAGGATGATCATCTGGTTGATGCCGTTGGCCGCCTCCTCGCTCTTGGCGGCGGCGCCGGTGACCAGGCCGATCGACATGAAGGCGATGGTCGCGCACAGCACCAGCGGCACCACCAGCCACCAGTTGCCGGTGAGCTTCAGCCCGAAGAACGGCGTGGTGGCCACCGCGAGGAAGATCGCGGTCTGGGCGAGGGCGATCGCCAGGCTGACCGCCACCCGGGCGCCGACCACGGTGCCCGGCGAGACCGGGGCCAGCCGCAGCCGCCGCAGCACCCGCTTCTTGCGCCAGCTCACCAGGGTGAACGAGGCGCCGTAGACCGCGCCGGTGGCGATCGCCCAGCCGAGCAGGCCCGGCGTCAGGTACTGGATCGGCTTCAGCGACTCGTCCTCGACCTGGCTGGGCACCAGGGTGAAGACCGGAGCCTTCCCGGAGGCCGCCTGGTTGGCGTCCTGCACCAGCGAGTTGACGATGCCCTGGACGCTGCCGGCCTTGACCTGGTCGGTGGCGCTGTAGCGGAGGTTGACCGTGCCGTCGGCGCCCTCGCTGAGCACGCCGTCGAGGTCGCCCTTGCGGAGCTTCTCCAGTGCGGACTTCTCGTCGTCCGCCCGGCTGATGGTGAGGACCTTCTCGAGCTCGGCCCGGCCATCGCCCTGTACCGAGTCGAGGACCCGGACCTGGCCGACCTCGGCCACCTTCACGTGCGGGGCGCCGGTGTTCTTGAACAGCGCGCCGAACATCAGCAGGAACATCAGCGGCATCAGCAGCACGAAGAACAGCGCGCCGCGGTCGCGGACGAAGCCGAGCAGCATCACCCGGGTCAGGCCGGCGAAGGCGCTGACCCGTTCGGTCCCGGCGCTCTCGCTGCCGGACTCCGGCCGGCGTACGGGGGTGGAGGTGGTGCTCATGCGCGGTACTCCCGTCCGGTCAGCTGGAGGAAGACGTCCTCCAGGGTGGCTCCGCGCACTTCCAGGCCGCGCAGGGCGTTCTGCTCGGCCAGCACCGAGAGCACCGGCGCGGGCAGCCGGGTGGAGAGCGAGAGGGTCGCGCCGTCGTCCTCCAGCCCGGTGATCTCGGCCCCGGCGGCGGCGAACAGTTCGCGCGCCCGCGCGGCGGTGAGCTGTCCGGACTCGACGCCGACCCGGACGGTGTCGTCGATCTCGCGCACCAGCGCGGCCGGGGTGCCGGTCTTCAGCACCTTGCCGTGGTCCATCACCGAGACCCGGTCGCAGAGCACCTCGGCCTCGTCCAGGTAGTGGGTGGTGAGCACCACGGTGCGGCCCTCGGCGTTGATGTCGCGCAGCAGGTCCCAGAGGTTGCGGCGGGCCTGCGGGTCGAGGCCGGGGGTGGGCTCGTCCAGGAACACCAGTTCGGGATCGTGGACGAGGGCGCAGGCGATGGACAGGCGCTGCGCCTGGCCGCCGGACATCTTGTCGGTGAGCACCCCGGCCGAGTCGGTCAGGCCGACCCGCTCCAGCATGGCGTCGGCGCGCTTGGGCCCGATGCCGTAGAAGGAGGCGAAGGTGCGGATGGTCTCACGGGCCGTCAGCTTCACGAAGAAGGCCGAGGCCTGGAACTGCACGCCGATCCTGGGCAGCAGCGCGGTGTTGCGCGGCCAGGGTGCGAGGCCTAGCAGCTCGACCCGTCCCTCGTCCGGCTCGCGGATCCCTTCCAGGATCTCCAGTGTGGTGGTCTTGCCGGCCCCGTTCGGGCCGAGAATGCCGTAGAACTCGCCAGTCGCGACGGAGAGTGACACTCCGTCGACGGCCTGGACATCCCCGTACCGCTTCCGGATCCCGTCAGCGGATATTGCTTCAGTCATGACTCCAGACCCTAGGGCCAGGTGTGGAGATCTTGACAGGTGCTTGAGCAAAGCATGAGAAAAACCCGCGGCCCCGGTGGAGCCGGAGGGCTCCGCCGGGGCCGGGACAGCCGGTTCAGGCGCTGCGGTGCACCGTGATGGTGGTCCAGGCGCCGATGTGGATCCGGTCGCCGTCGTTCAGCGGGATCGCGGTGTGCGGGGGCACCGGGTCGGGACTGCCGTTGACGGTGGTGCCGTTGGTGGAGTCCTGGTCGACCAGCACCCAGCTGCCGTCCGCCTGCTCGGCGAGCATGGCGTGGTTGTGCGAGGCGCCCGGGTCCTCCGGGGCGACCGACAGGTCGATCTCCGGGACGGTGCCGCGGTGCTGGCTGCGCCGGCCGATCCGCAGCTGGCCGCGGCCGGTCAGCGGGATCCGCCGGTCGGGGCAGTACGGCGGGAAGAACAGCCCGGCCGCCTCGGGGCCGCTGCGGATCATCATGTCGGTGAAGTACTCGCGGTCGGCGCTCACCACCGCGATCCAGTTGGTGCGCACCGGCGCCGCGGGCGGGGCCTGGCCCGGCGTCCGGCCCGGAGCGCCGTCGCCGGGCGGGGCGAGCCGGAACGAGGTGCCGAGGTCGTCACCGGGCTGGGCGTAGACCGGTCCGCTGCGCTCGTAGCCGTCCTGGTCCGGGAACGGCTGCGAGGGCTGGGCCGGCGCCGAGGGCCGGGAGGGTGCCGGGGGCGGCGGCGGGGCCTTCTCGAACGACTGCGGCTCGAACGACTGCGGCTCGAACGGCTGCGGCTCGTAGCCGCCCTGCTCGAAACCGCCCTGCTCGAAGCCACCGGGCTCGTAGCCGCCGGGCTCGGCGGGGCGCCCCGGCTCGTAGCCGCCGCGCTCGGGACCGCCGCGCTCGTAGCCGCCCCGCTCGTAGGGCTGCTCGTACGGCTGCTGGACCGGCTGCTGGAACGGCTGCTCGTAGGGCTGCTGTCCGTAGGCCGGCGGCGGGTAGCCGTAGCCCGGACGGCTGCCCGGCTCCGCCGGGTGCTGCGGGGGCTGGGGAGCCTGCTGCTGGGAGTGCTGTGAGTGCTGTGCCTGCTGGG
The DNA here is from genome assembly GCF_000710465.2 of Kitasatospora sp. MBT63. Lineage (GTDB taxonomy): Bacteria > Actinomycetota > Actinomycetes > Streptomycetales > Streptomycetaceae > Kitasatospora. Next base: position 7,181 of record NZ_JAIZ01000127.1, read on the forward strand.
AGT
>NZ_JAIZ01000128.1 GCF_000710465.2 Kitasatospora sp. MBT63
GGTGCTGCCCAAGAGGTGGCTGGTGGAGCGGACGTTCGCCTGGCTGATGCATTCACGCCGCCTGGCTCGCGACTACGAGAAGCGCACCGACACCTCGGAGGCGATGATCCGCTGGTCGATGACCATGGTCATGAGTCGCCGCCTCGCCCGGCGGGCACGCTGAACATCCCCGGCCGTTCTTCGACGAGCCAGCCCCGCGCGACCAGGCGCTTCGCCTTCGACCGCACCCCCTCCACCTTCGCCGCGACCGCCTCCAGGCCGACCGCCGCCGCGAGCCGGCGACAGTCCATCGCCTCCCCGCTCTGCGCGAGGACGTCCATGAGCCGCCGGTAGTCCGGCGCGAGCACGTCGGGAGCGAGCCCTTCCCGCCAGGCGGGAACCACCGATCCGGGCAGCGCCCCTGCCGCCCGCGCAGGCCGTTCACCGACCATCCCGGCCAGCGGCGCCTCCTCGCCCGCGGCAGGTTCCGCCAAGACCTCGGCCACCGTCTGACGGGCGATCACGAACCGCTCCCACACGGCCTCCGCCTCCCGCAGCTCGACCTGCAGAGCCTCCACCCGCTGTCGGGCAGCACGCTCGCGCTCCTCCAACAACCCCATCACCGAAGGCATCCGGCACCTCCACCGAAGAGACGACACGACACCCCGCCTCTGCCACCGAGGCCCCGCCACTATGCCTGACCAGCGGAAACACGCCCGTCGCTATCGGTACGACAACGGCTTCT
>NZ_JAIZ01000129.1 GCF_000710465.2 Kitasatospora sp. MBT63
CAGTCCACCGACGCGATCGTGATCCACCACCCCGAGGCCAAGTACTTCAACGCCCGGTAATGTGCGCCTCGCGCTCCGTTCGCTGCAAAAGCCGGAGCCGGGCGTAAGCTTGATGATCCTGAACGGGCCGGTCCGCTGACCAGCGGGCCGGCCCGTGCCATCCCCCGGGATGGCCGGCTCTTCGGAAGGGACCATCACATGACGACCGTTTCCACCTCCCCGCGTACCACCGGCGACGGCGCGGGCCTGCAGGCGGTCCTGCTCGACATGGACGGCACCCTGGTCGACACCGAGGACTTCTGGTGGCAGGCCGAGGCCTCGCTCTTCGCGGAGCTGGGCCACCAGCTGGACGAGGCGGACCGGGCGCACGTGGTCGGCGGGCCGATGAGCCGGGTGATCGACTACCTGCTGCAGCGCACCGGGGTGACCCTCACCCCGGAGGAGCTCACGGTGCTGATCAACCAGCGCTTCGTCGACCTGCTGGCCGGCGGGGTCCCGCTGATGCCGGGCGCCGAGCGGCTGCTGAACACCCTGGACGCGCACGGCATCCCGGCGGCCCTGGTCTCGGCCTCGCACCGGCACATCATCGACATCGTGCTGAAGAGCCTCGGCGCCCACCACTTCGCCTTCTCGGTGGCCGGTGACGAGGTGGTGCGCACCAAGCCGCACCCGGACCCCTACCTGGCGGCGGTCGCCCGGTTCGGCGCGGAGCCGGGCCGGTGCGTGGTGGTCGAGGACGCACCGACCGGCGTCCGGGCCGCCGAGGCGGCCGGGTGCCCGGTGATCGCGGTGCCGTCGGTGGCCGTGATCGAGCCCGGCCCGGGCCGGACGGTGCTGGCCTCGCTGGAGCAGGTGGATCTGGAGCTGCTGTTCGCGGTGGTCGCGGCCCGGGTGTGAGATTGCTCTCTTTGGGGGGTTTGGTCGTTTCCGTACCGCGCTGTAGCGGCAACGGTGCGTATCCGGGCGTGGGGGAGAAATCGGGCATTGGCTGACATCTCGTCGGCCGGCCCCCGGGTCGACGGGGAGACCCCCTCGCGCGGGCACTATTCGCACATGTTCGATGTGGCACGCTACGGGGGAGTCAGTGCCCAGCCCTCATGCCGCGTCAGCTCCGCCGCCGGGAAATCCCGTCGGCGGCGTGCCCGCGGCCGTACGGCCCTTCCACTCCTGCCCCACTCCGGCAGGTCCAGGAGGCCCCCGGCGCCCACCGCAGCCGGCCGCATGCAGAAGGAAACCCGAACCGAATGACTACCGCCAACCGTCTGGCTGTTCTCGGCTGCGCGGCCCTGGTGGCCTCGACGGCCGCCGGCTGCGCCTCCGCGACGAAGGTCGTCACGGGCGGTGACTCCAACGGTGCGATCACCATGGGCACCACCAACGTGACCACCGTGCTCGACCCGGCCGGCGCGTACGACGCCGGTTCCTGGATGATCCTGAACAACACCTTCCAGTCGCTGCTCAGCTTCCCGGCCGGCGCCACCGTGCCGCAGCCGGACGCGGCGCAGTCCTGCGAGTTCAGCGGCACCGACGCCAAGACCTACCACTGCACCCTGCGCAGCGGCCTGAAGTTCTCCAACGGCCACTCGCTGACCGCCGAGGACGTGGTCTTCTCCGTCCAGCGGATGATGAAGATCAACGACCCGAACGGCCCCTCCTCGCTGCTGTCCAGCATCGAGTCGGTGGAGGCCAAGGGCGACTCCGAGGTGACCTTCCACCTCGCCGGCCCGGACGCGGTGCTCCCGGCGAAGCTGGCCTCGGCGGCCGGCTCGATCGTCGACCACCAGGTCTTCCCGGCCGACAAGCTGCTGGACAACGCCAAGCTGATCGGCTCCGGCCCGTACAAGATCGACTCGATCGAGGAGATGGGCAGCGGCAGCCACGGCCCCGGCAAGGTGTCGCTGTCGGCCAACTCCAACTACAAGGGCGACGCCAAGCTGCAGAGCAGCAAGTTCGCGCTGCGCTACTTCGCCCAGGCGGATGACCTGAAGACGGCCCTGGACAAGGGTGAGGTCGACGTCGCCGACAACAGCCTCGAGCCCGCCGCCGCCGCCCAGATCAAGAACGACGAGCTGGCCGGCAAGGGCGACCTCAAGGTCGCCGAGGGCGACGGCGCCGAGACCCGCTTCCTGGTCTTCAACGCCAAGGACCCGGTCGCCGGCAACCTCGCCGTCCGCCAGGCCGCGGCCCAGCTGCTGGACCGCAAGGCGCTGGCCCGCGACGTCTACGCCGGTACCGTCCAGCCGCTGTACTCGGTGGTCCCCACCGGCATCACGGCCCACAACACCGCCTTCTTCGACAGGTACGGCGAGGCCGACCTCAACAAGGCCAAGAAGATCCTCGCCAACGCCAAGGTGACCACCCCGGTCAAGATCACCATGACCTGGTCGCGGGCCCGGGCGGGTGCCGACGAGCTGGAGCTGATCAAGAAGCAGCTCGAGGCCGGCGGTCTGTTCCAGGTCACCGTGGAGCAGGAGGCCAACTGGGACGCGTACAAGGAGGGCTGGAAGGCGGGCAAGTACCAGGCGTACACCGTCGGCTGGACCCCTGACTACGCCGACCCGGACGACTTCATCACCCCGCTGGTGGTCGACGGCGGAGCGTTCCACAACGGCTGGGACGACCCGAAGATCAGCCAGACCCTGGTGCCCGAGAGCATCAAGTCCACCGACCGGACGGCCGGCGGCAGCTACACCCAGATCCAGAAGCTGGTCGCCGAGGGCGTGCCGATGCTGCCGCTGTACCAGAGCAAGTCCTTCTTCGCCTCGCGCAACAACATCACCGGCATCGAGGGCACCATGGACACCACCGGCGTGGTGCGCTTCTGGGAGATCGGCCGGGTCAGCAAGAAGTGACCTGAGCCCGCCCCGGACACCGCGAACGGCCCGCCCCCTGCGTGGGGGCGGGCCGTTCGCGGTTCCGGCGTCCGGTGTCCGCTCAGATCGAGCCGGGCCGCACCAGGCCGCTCTCGTACGCGTACACCGCGGCCTGCACCCGGTCGCGCAGCTGGAGCTTGGTCAGCACGTGCCCGACGTGGGTCTTCACGGTGGTCTCGCTGACGAACAGCTCGGCGGCGATCTCGGCGTTCGACAGGCCGCGGGCGACCAGTCTGAGCACCTCCACCTCGCGCTCGGTCAGCGCGGTCAGCGCCTGCGGCGGCAGGTCCTCTCCGGACGGCAGCCGGGTGGCGTACATGTCCAGCAGCCGGCGGGTGACCGAGGGCGCCAGCATCGCCGCGCCGTCCGCCACCACCCGGATCGCCTGCACCAGCTCCTCGGCCGGGACGTCCTTCAGCAGGAAGCCGCTGGCCCCCGCGCGCAGCGCCTCCACCACGTACTCGTCCAGGTCGAAGGTGGTCAGCACGAGCACCTTCGCCGGGCCGTCCCGGCCCGGGCCGGAGATCCGGCGGGTCGCCTCGACCCCGTCCATCCGGGGCATCCGGATGTCCATCAGCACCACGTCCGGCTGGAGCGCCCGGACCTGGTCCAGCGCCTGCTGGCCGTCCCCGGCCTCGCCGACCACCACCAGGTCCGGCTCGGCCTCCAGGATCATCCGGAAGCCGGTGCGCAGCAGTGGCTGGTCGTCCACCAGCAGCACTCGGATCGTCACCTGTGACTCCTCTTGCTCATCTCTTTGGTCCCCCGTCGGGACGGTCCTCGGTCCTCAGCCCTGGGCGGGCAGGGTGATGCTGATCGGCAGCGGGTACGGCGGCGTGGTGCCGCCGAACTCCGGACAGGCGGACTTGTGGTCGCACCAGTCGCAGAGCCGGTTGCGGGTGGCGGGGAAGTCGCCGGTGGCGACCGCCCGCGAGATGGTCTCCCAGAGCGCCTCCAGCTTGCGCTCCACCGACAGCAGGTCGGCCTCGTCCGGGTCGTAGGTGACCACGTCGCCCCCGCCGCCGAGGTAGACCAGCTGCAGCCGCTTGGGGATGACGCCCTTCCAGCGCCACACCACCAAGGCGTAGAACTTCATCTGAAACATCGCCTTGCCCTCGAAGTCCCGCGAGGGCGCCCGGCCGGTCTTGTAGTCCACCAGCCGGACCTCACCGGTCGGCGCGACGTCGACCCGGTCGATGTACCCGCGCAGCAGCAGACCGGACTCCAGCGCCGTCTCGACGTAGAGCTCCCGCTCCACCGGGTGCAGCCGGGTCGGGTCCTCCAGCCGGAACCACTGCCCGAGCAGCTTCTCGGCGTCACCCAGCCAGCGGGCCAGCGCGGCGGCGGCCGCGGCCTCGTCCTCGCCGGGCAGGCCGAACAGCTCGGCCAGCTGCGGGCGCTCGCCCAGCAGCCGCTCCCACTGCGGGCGCAGCAGCCCGAGGGCCAGCTCCGGGGTGCGCTCGGCGGCCGGGCTGTCGAACAGCCGCTCCAGCACCGCGTGCACCAGGGTGCCGCGGGTGGCGGCCGGGCTGGGCGGCTCCGGGAGCCGGTCGATCACCCGCAGCCGGTAGAGCAGCGGGCAGGTCATGAAGTCGCCGGCCCGGGAGGGCGACAGGCCGGTCGGGGCGGTGGCCGGCCTCGGCTGCGCGGGCGCGGCGGGGTCGGGGTCGGTCTGCTGCATACCCAGACCCTATTGCCCGGCGCTCACATCTCGCTGTCAGGTCACTGAGCCGCGGGGAGATGGGCCGAAGAACACACCCCGAGCAGGGCACCGGCCGGGCCGGCGGCACCGGCGGTCCGTGCCGGCGGCACCAACGGGGGCGCACGCCGCGTTGAAAGGGGTATAGAGCCATCCGAGGGGCGCGCACCGAATCGCGCGCGCGATCACGTAGCGTGGGCGCACCGACCGGCGGTACCGAGGGCGAAGGGGCAGCGTGAGCGACACCAGGGGGCAACAGACCTCCGCGGGACCCGGGCCCCGAGACCCGGACGGGCCGGACGGGGACCAGCCGCGCGGCGGCATCCTGATGGGGCGCCCCTTCGGCGTGCCGGTGTACGTCACGCCGTCCTGGTTCGTGATCGCCGCACTGATCACCTGGCTGTTCGGCGGCCGGCTGACCGAGATCCTGCCCGACCTGGGCTACACCCGGTACCTGGTCGCGCTCTCCTTCGCGGTGGCGTTCTACGCCTCCGTACTGGTCCACGAGCTGGCCCACACCGTGGTCGCCAAGCACTACCGGCTCGGGGTCCGGCGGATCCGGCTGCAGTTCTTCGGCGGCGTCTCGGAGATCGAGAAGGAGGCCGAGACCCCGGCCCGGGAGTTCTGGCTGGCCTTCGTCGGCCCGCTGCTCTCGCTGGTCCTCGGCGGCCTGTTCTACCTGGCCATGCAGGGGGTCGAGGCGGGCACCGTACCGGGGGTGCTGCTGGCCGGGCTGACGGTCTCCAACCTGGTGGTCGCCGCGTTCAACCTGCTGCCCGGCCTCCCGCTGGACGGCGGCCGGATGCTGCGGGCCGTGGTCTGGGGCGTCACCGGCCGGCCGATGACGGGGACCGTCGCGGCCTCCTGGGCCGGGCGGGCCCTCGCGCTGGTGGTGCTGTTCGGGCTCCCGCTGTTCAGCGCCGCCCAGGCCGGACCCGGGCAGTCGACCGCCGACAGCCTGATCGACGGGGTGCTCGCCGCCGTGCTCGCGGTGATCATCTGGAACGGTGCCACCGCCGGGGTCCGCAACGCCCGCCTCAAGGAGGTCCTGCCCCGGATCACGGTCCGCGACTTCACCCGCCGCGCGGTCCACGTCACCGCCGACACCCCGCTCGGCGAGGCGATGCGGCAGGCCCGCGAGGCCGAGGCCGGCGCGATCCTGGTGGTGGACGGCCGGGGCGAGCCGGTCGGGCTGGTCAAGGAGCACGCCGTCAGCGGGATCCCCGAGCACCGGCGCCCCTGGATGGCGGTCGGCGCACTCGCCCGCGACCTGGAACCCGGCCTGCGGATCCCGCTCGACCTCACCGGAGAGCAACTGCTGGCCGCCCTGCGCCGCACCCCGGCCACCGAGTACCTGGTGGTCCGCCCGGACGGGACGCCGTACGGGGTGCTCACCCTGGCCGACCTGGAGCGGCGGCTGACCGCCGCACTGGCGGGACGTTCCTAGGACGGGCACTGGTCGGACGGGCGTCCGGCTTCCCCTAAGATTGTCCGCATGTCCGAACCGACCGGTGCCACCCGCCGACGCGGGCCCTTCCAGGTCGGGGACCAGGTTCAGCTGACCGACCCCAAGGGCCGTCACTACACGTTCACTCTGCAGGCCGGGAACCAGTTCCACACCCACAAGGGTGCGTTCCCCCACGACGAGCTGATCGGTGCCCCCGAGGGCACTGTTGTGCGTACCACGGGCAACGTGCCCTATCTGGCGCTGCGACCCCTGCTCCCCGACTACGTCCTGTCCATGCCCCGCGGTGCGGCGGTGATCTACCCCAAGGACGCGGGCCAGATCCTCGCCATGGCCGACATCTTCGCGGGCGCCCGCGTGGTCGAGGCCGGCGTCGGCTCCGGAGCGCTGAGCAGCTACCTGCTGCGCGCCGTCGGCGACACCGGCATGCTCGCCTCGTACGAGCGCCGCGAGGACTTCGCCGAGATCGCCAAGGGCAACGTCGAGCGCTACTTCGGCGGCCCGCACCCGGCGTGGAAGCTCACCGTCGGCGACCTCCAGGACAACCTGGTGGAGACCGACGTCGACCGCGTCATCCTCGACATGCTCGCCCCCTGGGAGTGCCTGGACGTCGCCTCCAAGGCGCTCGTCCCCGGCGGCCTGATCTGCTGCTACGTGGCCACCACCACGCAGATGTCGCGGACCGTCGAGGCGCTGCGCGACCACGGCACCTTCACCGAGCCGCAGGCCTGGGAGACCATGGTCCGCACCTGGCACCTGGAGGGCCTCGCGGTCCGCCCGGACCACCGGATGATCGGCCACACCGGGTTCCTGCTGACCGCCCGCCGGCTCGCCGACGGCGTGGAGCCGCCGCTGCGCCGCCGCCGCCCCGCCAAGGGTGCGTACGGCGAGGACTACGACACCGGTACCGAGCCCGAGCTCAGCCTCGCCGAGCGCGCCGCGGTCCGCCGCGCCGCCCGCCAGGCCGCCGCGCACGACGCGCGCGAACTCGACTGACCGTCACCGTGGACCACCCGCGAGGGGTGGCGCGCCGGGCACCCGCCCGGGGCGCCACCCCTCGCGGCACACCACCGCTGACCTGCCGTCGGACCCGGTGCGGACAGGGCCGTCCGGGTGTGGGACGATGCTCGCTCACAGCACCCACCGTGCCGATCAGGGGCACCGTACCGGTGGAGGGGACTGCCTGGTGGAAGCAGCGGTCGAGACGGCGCAGACGATGACCGAGAACGGCGGACCGGGCATACCCGCCCACGCCCGCCCCGGACTGCGGCACTGGGCCCTGGTGGCCGCCGGCTGCGCCGCCGTGGTCGGCGGGGCGCTCGCCGCCACCCCGGCCACCGGCAGCGTCCGGGCCGCGGCCCCCACAGCCGCCACCCCCGCGCCGACAGCCGCCGCGCCCGACCCGGCCAAGGCCGAACTCCCGCTGGACTGCGGCCCGTTCCCGGTCGCCATCGGCTCCAGCTTCCCCGCCGACCTCGGCGGCAACCGCCCGGTCACCGTGGTCGCCGCCCACTGCGCCGCCGACAACGGCACCCCGCCCGACGGCATCTTCCTGCTCGGCCCCGGCACCGGCGGACGCCCGGTGGTGCTGGAGACCCTGCTGCGCCCCGAGGAGAACCTCACCGTCACCCGGCTCGCCCCGGCCGGCGGCTACGTCACCGCGCACGTCCAGGGGTACTCGGGCGAGGACGTGCCGCGCTGCTGCCCCGACGTGTCCGAGGACCTCAGCTGGGTCCGCCGGGACGGCCGCTGGACCCGCGGCGGGGGCGCCGCGCCGACCACCCAGGTCTGAGCGGGCCGGCGCACGCCCGGCGGCCGCGCCGGACGCTACTCGGCGTCCGGCCCGTAGACCTCGACCCGGTCGGCGACCCGGCGCACGTGGATGCAGTCGCCGGGGCAGTCCTTGGCGGAGTCCACCACGTCCTGAAGCAGCGTCAGCGGCACCGGCGCACTGTCGCCGGGCTGCTGGCGCAGCTCGTCGTCCGGGCCCTTCACGTAGGCCAGGCCGTCGATGTCGAGCTCGAAGACCTCCGGCGCGTACTGCACGCAGATACCGTCACCGGTGCACAGGTCCTGGTCGATCCATACTTCGAGCGCCTCGCCGGACTCCGACATGTCCCCTGCCGTTTCTGATCCGGGATGCCCCGATTTCGTAGGCAATCCCGCCATTCGTACAACGATCGCACCGCTTTCCACGGTCACGATCAGGTATTGACCCGATCGACGATACATCTGGTCCGCTTTGAATCGTCGGCCGGTGGGCATCTCCTCTACCAGAGGGGAAGCACGCGAGGGCGAAGATCGGACACGCCCACTCCATCTTTCTTGATCTAGGGGTTTACGGACCCCCGGTCCCAGGTAGGGTCTGGAAGCGTCCAGCTCCCCCAGGAGGAGGTGAGGACCGTGGCCGCCCACGATGACGACTACAACCGCAGCGCCGGCCGGCCTGCTCGTGGTTCCGACGAGGCCGCACAGGTCTCGTACCTTGAGCAGGAAATCGCTGTGCTGCGCCGCAAGCTGGCCGACTCGCCGCGAAACTCGAGAGTTCTCGAGGAGCGCATCGTCGAGCTCCAGACCAATCTGGCCGGGGTCTCCGCCCAGAACGAACGGCTCGCCTCCACACTCCGTGAGGCCCGCGACCAGATCGTGGCCCTCAAGGAGGAGGTCGACCGGCTCGCCCAGCCTCCCGCCGGATTCGGCACCTTCCTCAGCCGCAACGAGGACGGTACCGCCGACATCTTCACCGGTGGGCGCAAGCTCCGTGTGAACGTCAGCCCCAGCGTCGACCTCGAGGAGCTGCGCCGCGGCCAGGAGGTGATGCTCAACGAGGCGCTCAACGTCGTGGACGCGATGGCCTTCGAGAGCATCGGCGACATCGTCACCCTCAAGGAGGTCCTCGAGGACGGCGAGCGCGCCCTGGTCACCGGGCACACCGACGAGGAGCGCGTGGTCCGGCTCGCCGAGCCGCTGCACGGGGTGACGCTGCGCCCCGGCGACGCCCTGCTGCTGGAGCCCCGCTCCGGCTACGTGTACGAGGTGGTGCCGAAGTCCGAGGTCGAGGAGCTGGTCCTCGAGGAGGTCCCGGACATCGACTACCGGCAGATCGGCGGTCTGCACAACCAGATCGAGCAGATCCGCGACGCGGTCGAGCTGCCGTACCTGCACGCCGACCTGTTCCGGGAGTACGAGCTGCGCCCGCCCAAGGGCGTGCTGCTGTACGGCCCGCCCGGCTGCGGCAAGACGCTGATCGCCAAGGCGGTGGCCAACTCGCTGGCCAAGAAGGTCGCCGAGGTCACCGGCCGCCCGCAGGGCAAGAGCTACTTCCTCAACATCAAGGGCCCCGAGCTGCTCAACAAGTACGTCGGCGAGACCGAGCGGCAGATCCGCCTGGTCTTCCAGCGGGCCCGCGAGAAGGCCAGCGAGGGCACGCCCGTCATCGTCTTCTTCGACGAGATGGAGTCGCTGTTCCGCACCCGTGGATCGGGCGTCAGCTCGGACGTGGAGAACACCATCGTCCCGCAGCTGCTCGCCGAGATCGACGGTGTGGAGGGCCTGGAGAACGTCATCGTGATCGGCGCCTCCAACCGCGAGGACATGATCGACCCGGCGATCCTGCGGCCCGGCCGCCTGGACGTCAAGATCAAGATCGAGCGGCCGGACGCCGAGGCGGCCAAGGACATCTTCTCCAAGTACCTCAAGGAGACGCTGCCCTTCCACCCGGACGACGTCAAGGAGCACGACGGCTCGCTGCCGGCCACCGTGGCGGCGATGATCCAGTCCGTGGTGGAGCGGATGTACTCGGAGACCGAGGACAACCGCTTCCTGGAGGTCACCTACGCCAACGGTGACAAGGAGGTCCTGTACTTCAAGGACTTCAACTCCGGAGCCATGATCCAGAACATCGTGGACCGGGCGAAGAAGATGGCCATCAAGGACTTCCTCGACCACGGCCAGCGGGGCCTGCGCGTCTCCCACCTGCTCGCGGCCTGCGTCGACGAGTTCAAGGAGAACGAGGACCTGCCCAACACCACCAACCCGGACGACTGGGCCCGGATCTCGGGCAAGAAGGGCGAGCGGATCGTCTTCATCCGCACGCTGGTCACCGGCAAGCAGGGCGCCGAGTCCGGCCGCTCCATCGACACTGTCGCCAACACGGGGCAGTACCTCTAAGCGGCGGTCACCCTCCGTCCGGCTGCGGAGCCTACGGGCCCCGCGGCCGGACGGCGTGTCTCGGGGCCCGGCCGCAGGGGGCGGGCCAAGCTCGAACCGTCGGCGGCGGACCGCCGGCGGAGCCGAAAACAGCGGGACGTCAGTACCCCAGCCCGGCGGGGGCGGGGTACCGGGCAAGGAGGGCCGCATGACCGTACGGCGCGTGATGGGGATCGAGACCGAGTACGGAATCTCCGTGCCCGGCCACCCGAACGCCAACGCCATGCTCACCTCGTCCCAGATCGTCAACGCCTACGCGGCGGCGATGCACCGGGCCCGGCGGGCCCGCTGGGACTTCGAGGAGGAGAATCCGCTCCGCGACGCCCGGGGTTTCGACCTCGCGCGGGACGTCGCGGACGCCAGCCAGCTCACCGACGAGGACATCGGCCTCGCCAACGTCATCCTGACCAACGGCGCCCGGTTCTACGTCGACCACGCGCATCCCGAGTACAGCTCGCCCGAGGTCACCAACCCGCGCGACGCCGTGCTCTGGGACAAGGCCGGCGAGCGGATCATGGCCGAGGCGGCGGCCCGGGCCCTGGAACTGCCGAACGGGCAGCCGATCCACCTGTACAAGAACAACACCGACAACAAGGGCGCCTCCTACGGCACCCACGAGAACTACCTGATGAAGCGGGCGACCCCGTTCGCCGACATCGTCCGCCACCTGACCCCGTTCTTCGTCTCCCGCCAGGTGGTCACCGGCGCCGGCCGGGTGGGCCTCGGCCAGGACGGCTCCGCCAACGGCTTCCAGATCAGCCAGCGGGCGGACTACTTCGAGGTCGAGGTGGGCCTCGAGACCACCCTCAAGCGCCCGATCATCAACACCCGCGACGAGCCGCACGCCGACGCCGAGAAGTACCGCCGGCTGCACGTGATCATCGGCGACGCCAACCTCTCGGAGATCTCCACCTACCTCAAGCTGGGCACCACCTCGCTGGTGCTGTCGATGATCGAGGACGGTTTCATCGCCGTCGACCTCGCCGTCGACCAGCCGGTGCGCACCCTGCACCGGGTCTCCCACGACCCCGAGCTGGAGTACCTGATCACGCTGCGCAGCGGCCGCAGGCTGACCGCCGTCCAGTTGCAGATGGAGTACTGCGAGCTGGCCCGCAAGTACGTCGAGGACCGCTTCGGCCAGGACGCCGACGACCAGACCGTCGACGTCCTGGCGCGCTGGGAGGACGTGCTCGGCCGCCTGGAGCGCGACCCGATGAGCCTGTCCCGGCAGCTCGACTGGATCGCCAAGAAGGAGCTGCTGGAGGGCTACCGCCAGCGCGACGGGCTGGGCTGGGAGGCCCCGCGGCTGCACCTGGTCGATCTGCAGTACAGCGACGTACGGGCCGACAAGGGGCTGTACAACCGGCTGGTGGCGCGCAACAGGTTCGACCGGCTGCTGACCGAGGAGGAGGTCCAGCGGGCCGTCCTCAAGCCCCCGGAGGACACCCGGGCGTACTTCCGGGGCCGCTGTCTGGAGCAGTACGCCGAGCACGTGGCGGCCGCCTCCTGGGACTCGGTGATCTTCGACCTGCCCGGCCGGGACTCGCTCCAGCGGGTGCCGACCATGGAGCCGCTGCGGGGCACCAGGAACCACGTCAAGGAGCTGCTGGACCGCTGCCGGACCGCGGAGGAACTGGTCCGGGTGCTCTCCGGCGGGTAACTTTTCGATCACCACGGGTGAACGGCGCCCGGATGGGAATCATCCGGGGGACAGCCGAGCGTTGAACGATAACCGGGGGCGAGAGCCGCACCCTGTGGATAGGGTCTGACTCAAGCAGCAGACCAAGCCGTGCCAGACCGATCGAGCGGGGTGAGGGAAATGGCCAGTAAGGACACCGGTGGCGGCCAGCAGCGGGCGAACCGCTCCTCCGAGGAGGTCGAGGAGCAGGCCGCGGAGACGCAGGGCTCCGAGGACCTCAAGGAGCGCCAGGAAAAGCTCGGCGACGACGTCGACGCCGTGCTGGACGAAATCGACGAGGTCCTGGAGTCGAATGCGGAGGACTTCGTCCGCGGATTCGTGCAAAAGGGCGGCCAGTAGACCGGCCCGGGGGGCTTCCCCCGGGCCGGGAAAACCGTAGGGAATTCGGGGCGGGCAGCGCTGCAGGCGCCTATCGCGTCTGCGGCGCTGCGTGCTGTCCGGCCCGCGGTGCTCCGCCCCGGCCGACCTCCCGCAAGCGCACCCGGCCGGACATGTGGATCACGGCCGGGAAGCGGGTAAGGTCCGGGTCATCAGCTGCACTGATCGTCCATCGGAAGGATACGTGTGGAAGCCAACACTGGTGGCACCGGGCGTCTACCGGCTGCCTTCCTGACCCCGGGGTCCTCGTCGTTCTTCGACTTCCTGGCCCAGCATTCGCCGTCCCTGCTGCCCGGCGGCCGCACCCTTCCCGAGGGCCTGACGATCGAGGCGCCGCACGGCACCACGATCGTCTCGGCGGTGTTCGACGGCGGGGTGGTGATCGCCGGTGACCGCCGCGCGACCATGGGCAACGTGATCGCCCAGCGCGACATCGAGAAGGTCTTCCCGGCCGACGAGTACAGCGCGGTCGGCATCGCCGGCACCGCCGGCCTCGCGGTCGAGATGGTCCGGTTGTTCCAGCTGGAGCTGGAGCACTACGAGAAGATCGAGGGCGCGGTGCTCTCGCTGGAGGGCAAGGCCAACCGGCTCACCACGATGATCCGGTCCAACCTCGCGATGGCCATGCAGGGCCTGGCGGTGGTCCCGGTCTTCGCCGGCTACGACCTCGACCTCGGCCGGGGTCGGATCTTCACCTACGACGTCACCGGCGGCCGCTCCGAGGAGCGCGGGTTCGCCGCGACCGGCTCGGGTTCGGTCTTCGCCCGGGGCTCGATGAAGAAGCTCTACCGGGACGGCCTGAGCGCCGAGCAGGCGGCCACGCTCGCCGTCCAGGCGCTCTACGACGCCGCCGACGACGACTCCGCCACCGGTGGCCCGGACCTCGCCCGGGGCATCTACCCGATCGTCTCGGTGATCACCGAGGACGGCTTCCGCCGACTCGCCGACGAAGAGGTCTCCGCCATCGCGGCCTCCATCACGGCCGGCCGCCGCGACCACCCCAACGGCCCGCAGGCCCCGCTCCTCTAGCCCACCCGCGCTCCCATCGGAAAGGACGGTCCTCAGGTGTCCACACCGTTCTACGTCTCGCCCCAGCAGGCCATGGCGGACCGCGCGGAGTACGCCCGCAAGGGCATCGCCCGCGGGCGCAGCGTGGTCGTGCTGACCTACACCGACGGCATCCTGTTCGTCGCCGAGAACACCTCCCGGGCGCTGCACAAGGTGTCCGAGATCTACGACAAGATCGCCTTCGCCGCGGTCGGCCGGTACAACGAGTTCGAGAACCTGCGGATCGGCGGCGTGCGCTACGCCGACCTGCGCGGGTACTCCTACGACCGGGCCGACGTGACCGCCCGCGGCCTGGCCAACGTGTACGCGCAGACCCTGGGCACCATCTTCTCCTCGGTCGGCGAGAAGCCGTACGAGGTGGAGCTGATCGTCGCGGAGGTCGGCCGGACCGGCGAGGACGACCAGATCTACCGGCTGACCCCGGACGGTTCGGTGGTCGACGAGAAGAACTCGGTCGTGGTCGGCGGCAACGCCGACTCCATCGGCAACTACCTGGGCCAGCGTCACCGGGCCGGGCTGAACCTGGCCGAGGCGCTCAAGGTGGCGGTGGACGCACTCGCCCGCGACCCCAACGGGGGCTCCCCGCGCACGCTCACCCCTGAGCAGCTGGAGGTGGCGGTGCTGGACCGCCAGCGGCCCCAGCAGCGCAAGTTCAAGCGGATCCTGGGCGGCCAGCTGTCCCGGCTGCTGAGCGGCGACCAGAGCGCGGCCGACGACGCCGCGGACGAGCCGAAGGCCGCGGGCGCCGGCACCGCGGACGCCGACACCGGTACCGACACCACCGGTGGGACCACCGGCGAGGAGTCCGCCGGGGAGTGACCCGGCGGTGTGGATCCCGTGCGGAGCGAGAAATCGAGCCGTACGGGATTCACGTGCGCCTGCGGGGATTTGACGGCCCGCCGTGATCGGATTGGCATCGTCGGAGTGGGTTTCGAAAGGCCCGCGAAAGAGAAAAGATGCCTCATGGACCGCCGAATTTTCGGGCTGGAGAACGAGTACGGTGTCACGTGTACGTTTCGGGGACAACGGCGTCTGTCTCCGGACGAGGTGGCCAGGTACCTCTTCCGCCGCGTAGTTTCCTGGGGCCGCAGCAGCAACGTCTTCCTGCGCAACGGTGCACGCCTGTACCTCGATGTGGGCTCGCACCCCGAGTACGCCACCCCCGAGTGCGACGACGTCACCGAGCTGGTGACGCACGACAAGGCCGGTGAACGCATCCTCGAAGGGCTGCTCGTGGACGCCGAGCGGCGCCTGCACGAGGAGGGCATCGCCGGCGACGTCTACCTCTTCAAGAACAACACCGACTCCGCCGGGAACTCCTACGGCTGCCACGAGAACTACCTGGTGGCCCGGCACGGCGAGTTCTCCCGGCTGGCGGACGTGCTGATCCCGTTCCTGGTGACCCGCCAGCTGATCTGCGGGGCGGGCAAGGTGCTGCAGACCCCGCGGGGCGCGGTCTTCTGCGTGAGCCAGCGGGCCGAGCACATCTGGGAGGGCGTCAGCTCGGCGACCACCCGCTCCCGGCCGATCATCAACACCCGGGACGAGCCGCACGCCGACGCGGAGCGCTACCGGCGGCTGCACGTGATCGTCGGCGACTCCAACATGTCGGAGACCACCACCCTGCTCAAGGTGGGCGCCACCGACCTGGTGCTGCGGCTGATCGAGGCCGGCGTGGTGATGCGCGACCTCACCCTGGAGAACCCGATCCGGGCGATCCGCGAGGTCAGCCACGACCTGACCGGCACCCACCAGGTCCGCCTGGCCAACGGCCGGGAGGCCAGCGCGCTGGACATCCAGGAGGAGTACTTCACCAAGGCGCTGGAGTTCGCCGACCGCAAGGGCCTCAACACCGGCACCATCGCCCGGGTGCTCGACCTGTGGGGCCGCACCCTGGAGGCGGTCCGCACCGAGGACCTCGGCCGGGTCGGCAACGAGATCGACTGGATCATGAAGTACCAGCTGATCGAGCGGTACCGCGAGAAGCACCAGATGACCATGTCCAACCCCCGGGTCGCCCAGATCGACCTGGCGTACCACGACATCCACCGCCGCCGCGGGCTGTTCTACCTGCTCCAGAACAAGGGGCAGGCCACCCGGGTGACCACCGACCTGAAGACCTTCGAGGCGAAGTCGGTGCCGCCGCAGACCACCCGGGCGCGGCTGCGCGGCGACTTCATCCGCCGGGCCCAGGAGCAGCGCCGCGACTTCACGGTCGACTGGGTGCACCTGAAGCTGAACGACCAGGCGCAGCGGACGGTGCTGTGCAAGGACCCGTTCCGTTCGGTGGACGAGCGGGTGGAGAAGCTGATCGCCGGGATGTGATCCGGCGGGCCCGGGGGTGGCGGTCGGACCGGCGGTCCGGCCGCCACCCCTCGGCCTTGCCCGGACGGCGGCGCGCCCCTTGCGCCTCCGGCATCCGGGACGAATCGGGCCATACGCTGACCTTCATGCGTAGATTCGCCGCCCTTCTGGCCGTTCCCATCGCCGTCCTGCTGGCCGCCTGCAGCAGCGGCTCCGGATCCTCGACGGGGGCCACGGCCTCCGCGACCTCGGCGGGACCGGTGGAGGTGCCGAGCCCGGTCGCCTCGGCCGACCCGATGCCCACGGTGTCGGGGAGCTTCGGGAGCAAGGCGACCATCACGCTCCCGGACGCGAAGCCGAGCGGCCAGTTCGTGGTGAACACCGTCTCCGAGGGCAACGGTTCCACGGTGGCGAAGAACGACTGGGTCACGGTCAACTACACCGCGAAGAACTGGACCACCGGCAAGGACCTGCCCAGCTCGTACGACGCGGGCGGCAAGCCGCAGCTGTACCAGGCCGGCAGCGGCGGGCTGGTGCCGGCCCTCGACCAGAGCGTGGAGGGCAAGAAGGTCGGCAGCCGGCTGCTGGTGGTGGCGCCGCCCGCGGCGGGCTTCGGCAGCCAGGGCAACACCGCGCTCGGGATCGGCGCGAACGACACCGTGGTGTTCGTGCTGGACATCATGCAGTCCGTGCCGCAGGACGCCACCATCACCGGGACGATGGCCGAGCCGCCCGCCGACATGCCGCAGGTGAAGGACAACGGCAAGGCCGCCCCGACCATCACGATCCCGCCCGGCCAGGCGCCGCCGACCGACCTGCAGACCTTCGTGCTGGTGAAGGGCGACGGCAAGGAGGTCACCTCCGGGCAGACGCTGCTGGTGCAGTACACCGGGGTGGTCTGGGCGGACGGCAAACAGTTCGACTCCTCGTGGAGCCACGGCGGCGCGCAGGCCCTCCAGGTGGGCACCGGCAGCCTGATCAAGGGCTGGGACCAGGCGCTGGTCGGCCAGACCGTCGGCAGCCGGGTGATGCTGGTGGTGCCGCCGTCGCTGGGCTACGGCGACAAGGCGAGCGGCAGCATCCCCGCCAATTCGACCCTGGTGTTCGTGATCGACATTCTCGAGGCGGTCTGATCCCATGGGGGCGGACGGGCGTTCGCCGAACCTGAACGCCCGTCCTCATGGTGACCTGACATACTGCTGCCCTTCCGCAGTGGTGCCTGTCGTCGGGCGAGATGAATTGGGGAGTCATGTCTGAGAAAGCGTCGAGTCCGGGCGAGGCGGGCACCGCGAACGGCGCGGTGGGCCCCGGCCCGGCGTCGCCCGAACGCGAGTCGATCGTCGTCCCGCCGTCGGTCCTGGCCCAGCAGGCCGGCTGGGGTCCCGCCCCGGCCGCCCCGATCGCGCCCGGCCCCGACGAGCAGCCGCAGATCTTCGCGTCGACCCGGCGCCGCCCGGACCTCTCGGAGGCCGGCTACAGCGAGAACCCGCCCGGGGTGGGCAAGCTCGGCGTGATCCTCGGCACCGTCCTCGCGCTGCTGCTGGTCGGCGGCGGCGTGACGATGTACCTGACCAACAAGTCGGACTCCAAGAGCCCGGCCGCCAAGTCCGACGCGGCGCCGACCGCGGCGCCGACGCCCACCGAGGCCCCGGTGCCGCCGATCAAGGACACCGCCAAGGTGCTCCCGACGGTCACCGGCGACTTCGGCAGCAAGGCCACCATCACGCTGCCCAAGGAGGCGGCCGACGGCACCTTCGTGGTCAAGGAGCTGATCGCGGGCAACGGCCCGAAGGTGGACAAGAACAACTGGGTCACCGCCGACTTCACCGCGATGAACTGGACCACCGGCAAGGAGATCCAGGGCTCGTACGAGGGCGGCAAGCCGCAGCTCTTCCAGGCCGACGGCGGTCAGCTGATCCCGGCCCTGGACGCCGCGGTCACCGGCCACAAGGTGGGCAGCCGCCTGCTGGTGGTGGCCCCGCCGGCCGCCGCCTTCCGTGACCAGGGCAGCCAGGGCATGGGCGTCGGTCCGACCGACAACCTGGTCTTCGTGATCGACATCCGCAACGCCAACGCGCCCGACGCGGTGGTCAGCGGTGACGTCACCCCGCCGCCGGCGGACTTCCCGAAGGTCAAGGACAACGGCAAGAAGGCGGCCGACATCACCCCGGTCCCCGGCGCGGCCGACCCGACCGAGCTGAAGACCGCCGTGCTGATCCAGGGCAAGGGCCGCAAGGTCGAGTCCGGTGAGGGCGTCCTGGTCCAGTACACCGGCGCGCTCTTCAAGGACGGCAAGAAGTTCGACTCCTCGCTCGACCGCGGGCAGGCGTTCTCCTTCGTCACCGGCGGCGGCAACGTCATCGAGGGCTGGGACAAGGGCCTGGTCGGCCAGGCCATCGGCAGCCGGGTCGAGCTGGTGATCCCCGCCTCGCTGGCCTACAAGGACCAGGCCAAGGACACCATCCCGGCCAACTCCACCCTGGTCTTCGTGGTGGACATCCTGGACGCCGGCATCGGCGGCGGCAGCTGAGGGATAATGATCGGGTAACCGGACGCGGGGCAACTCGCGGCCGGGCCTGACTTCGACGGGCGGCAGCCGGTCGTACCGTGGTCCTGGACAGGACCTCGGCGCGGGCGGCTGCCGCCGCGTCATGTGTCTATCAGCGAACGAGAAGAGTCTGTTGTGAGCATCAGCAAGCCGGAGATCGACTTCCCGGTCGGCGACGCGCCGAAGGAGCTGCAGATCCGCGACATCGTGGTCGGCGACGGCGCCGAGGCCAAGGCCGGCGCGGTCGTCGAGGTCCACTACGTGGGCGTCACCTTCGAGACCGGTGAGGAGTTCGACGCCTCCTGGAACCGCGGCCAGTCCTTCCGCTTCCCGCTCGGCGCCGGCCGCGTCATCAAGGGCTGGGACCAGGGCGTCCAGGGCATGAAGGTCGGCGGCCGCCGCGAGCTGGTCATCCCGGCGCACCTGGCGTACGGCAACCAGTCGCCGAGCCCGCTCATCCCGGCCGGTTCGACCCTGATCTTCGTGGTCGACCTGCTCGGCGTCTGACCACGGGTCCGCGAGGGGCCGCATCCCGCCCGGCGGGGTGCGGCCCCTCGCCCGTGCGGACTCGGCTTTTGCACAGCGTGCCCGGACCGGTACGGTCGGGTCGCCGGATCAAGAATGTCCCGCCGAGACCCACCAGGAAGGTCCGCGATGGCGATCGCCAAGGCAGAGCGGCTGATGAACCTCGCCCTGTGCCTGATGAACACCAGACGCCCGCTCTCCAAGAAGGAGCTCCGGGAGTCCGTCGAGGCCTACCGTGAGGCCTGGCAGCAGGGCAGCGAGGACGCCTTCAACCGGATGTTCGAACGGGACAAGGACGACCTGCGCGAACTCGGCCTGGTCATCGACGTCGACGAGAACGCCCTCGACGGCGAGGTCGGCTACCTGGCCCGCCGGGACCGCAACCGGCTCCCGGAGATCGCGCTGGACGCCGAGGAGGCCGCCGCGCTGACCCTGGCCGCCCGGGTCTGGCAGCAGGCCAAGATGTCCGGCGCCGCCAGCGGCGCGCTGCAGAAGCTCCGCGCGGCCGGCGTGCCGTTCGCCGAGGACGCCGAGCACAGCGCCCTCGAACCGCGGATCCCGGCCCGCGAGGCCGCCTTCGAGCCGCTGCTCACCGCCGCCCGCGACCGCCGCCCGGTCTCCTTCGAGTACCGCAAGGCCGGCGCCGCGGCCGCCGAGCAGCGCGCCGTCGAACCCTGGGCGCTGGAGTGCTGGCGCGGCCACTGGTACCTGGCCGGCTTCGACCGGGACCGGCAGGACGCCCGGGTGTTCCGGCTCAGCCGGATCACCGGCCGGGTCCGCTCCCGGGCCGGCGAGTTCACCGGCACGGTGCCCGAGCACATGGACGTCCGGGCCACCGTGGCCCGGTTCGCCGGCGAGGGCGCCACCACCGCCGCCACCGTCCGGCTGCGCCGGGGCGCCGCCTTCCCGCTGCGCACCAAGGCGCTGGGCAGCCGGCACGTCGACGAGCAGTGGGACGAGCTGGAGATCCCGTACGGTCACGGGCTCGGCGCCGACCTGGCCGAGTTCGGCCCGGACGTCGTGGTGCTGGGCCCGGACGACCTGCGGGCGGATGTCATCGAGCGGCTGCGGGCCGTCGCGGGACTTGGGGAGTAGGGGCAATGAGCAACGCGATCGACCAGACCCGGCGGATGCTCTCCCTGGTCACCTACCTGCGCGAGCGCCCCGGCGCCGAGGTGGCCGAGGTGGCGCGCGCCTTCGGCATCACCGAGCGCGAGCTGATCGGCGACCTCAACGTGCTGCCGATGTGCGGGACCAGCTTCCGCGGCGGCGACCTGCTCGACATCGACACCGACGGCGAGCGGATCTGGTGGCACAACGTCGACGACGTCGCCCAGCCGCTGCGGCTGGCCGCCGACGAGGCGACCGCCCTGCTGGTCGCCGCCCGCGCGGTGGCCGGCCTGCCCGGACTGCGCGAGCGGGACCGGCAGGCGCTCACCCGGGCCGTCGCCAAGATCGAGGACGCGGCCGGCGAGAGCGCCGAGTCCAGCGCCCGGGTCGGCGTCACCTTCGAGGCCGAGGGCCAGGTCTTCGCCGACATCGACCGGGCGCTCAGCGAGGGCCGGCTGATCTGGCTGCGCTACTGGTCGCACGGCCGCGGCGGGATGACCGAGCGCGAGGTCGACCCGATCCGGCTGGTCACCGAGGGCCACACCTACCTGGAGGGGTGGTGCCGCACCTCCGAGGACCGGCGGATCTTCCGGCTGGACCGGGTGGCCGAGATCAAGGTCCTGGACGAGCCCGCCAACCCGCCCCGGCTCCAGCCGCGGGACCTGTCGGCCGGCCTGGTCAACCCGGGCGCCGACGACCCCGAGGTGGTGGTCGAGGTCGGCCCCGGCGGCCGATGGGTCGCCGAGTACTACACCCACGACTCGGCCGAGGAACTGCCCGACGGCGGCCTGCGGATCACCCTGCGCAGCGCAGACCCGTCCGGGCTGCGCCCGCTGGCGCTGCGGCTCGGCCGGGACGGCCGGATCGTCTCCCCGCCCGAGCTCGCCGAGCAGGCCGCGGCTGCCGCGCTCGCCGCGCTGGACGCCTACCGGGACGGGCAGGTCTGAGCGTCGGTGGGGGAGGGCACCAGGTTCAAGGTCTACTGCTCCCAGTGCCGGGAGAAGGTGGAGCTGGCGGTCACGGAGTTCCGGCTGGCCCTCGGGGCCACCGCGGAACGCACCTTCTACAGCTTCACCTGCCCCTCCTGCGGGGCGCCGGTGCGCAAGACCGCCGGTGAGAAGATCGTCGCGGCGCTGACCGCCGCGGGCGTGCGGACGATGCGGCTGCTGCCGGTGGACGGATCGGGCGGATAGGGTCACGGGCATGCAGTGGATCATTGTCGCCGCCGTGCTGGCGGCCACCGCGGGCCTGCTGGTGCTCGGCGTCCTGGCGGCGCGGCTGTGGCTCGACGTCCGGGCGCTGGCTCGGGAGGTCGACCGGGCCTCGCGGGCGCTGGCCGAGGCGGCGGGCGGGCTCACGGGCCGGCCGGCGGGCTGACGGGCCGGGTTACCCTCTAGGGCAGGGCCCTGCGGTGCGGCAGGTGCCCCGCAGCGTGGTCGCGCGGCCGAGGGCTGCCGGGTGGTTGCCGGGCCGACACCGGCAGCGGCTACCATCGCCCGCAGCAGGGCAGTACCCGGAAATGGCCGGCCTGACGACAGGCCGGTACGGGGACCCGTCGCCCGGCGGGTTCTGTCGCACGAGTTCGAGGACCGGGGTTGAGCAAGTCTTCCAAAGCACCCAAGGACCCCGAGGGCCGGATGGCCCTCGCGGATCACCTGCGCGAGCTGCGCAGCCGGCTGGTGAAGTCGGTCCTGGCGATCCTGGTCTTCACGCTCGTCGCCGCCTACTTCCACAACCAGCTGATCGATTTCCTCAGTGCCCCGCTGCCCCGCTGCGGGCCGGACAACAAGCCGCTGCCGGGTGACACCAACTGCGCCAGCGTCGTCAACATCGGCCTGCTGACCCCGTTCAACCTGGTGCTGAAGGTCAGCCTGACGGCCGGCCTGGTGGCGGCCACCCCGGTGTGGCTGTACCAGCTGTGGCAGTTCGTCTCGCCCGGTCTGCACAAGCACGAGCGGCGCTACTCGATGGCGTTCCTGGCGGCCGGCACCCCGCTCTTCCTGGCCGGCGCGGCCTTCGCGTACCTGGTCATGCCGCTGACCGCGCAGATGCTGATCTCGTTCACCGGTGACAAGATCACCAACATCCTGCCGGTCGAGGACTACCTCGACGTGGTCACCAGGATGGTGGTGGTCTTCGGCCTGGGCTTCGAGTTCCCGCTGTTCCTGGTGATGCTGAACTTCGTCAAGGTGCTCACCGGCAAGCGGATGCTCGGCTGGTGGCGCGCGATGGTCATGGCCATCACGGTGTTCGCCGCCTTCGCCACCCCCAGCGCGGACCCGCTGACCATGCTGGCGCTGGCCGCGCCGATCTGGGGCCTGTACTTCCTGGCCGTCGGCATCGCGCTGCTCAACGACCGCCGCCGGGCCCGCCGCAACCCCGACGCCGGGCTGGACGACGACGAGGCCTCGCACGTCGACCTGTCGGTCGACGCGGTGGACGGCGCCGAGTCGGTGTCGGCCTCGGCCGCCCCGGCCGCGCCCGCGCCGGTGGTGCCCGCGGCCCGGCACGAGCAGATGGACGACATCACCTGACCGGCCCGTGCGCCGGGCTGACCGAAGGCCCCTCCGCCGTCCGGCGGAGGGGCCTTCGGCATCCGGCGGAGCCGCCGGAGGGCGCCGCACGGCGGACCGTCTTGGCAGCCCGTTGGCCATGTGACATATTACTGCCGTGTCCATGCGATCCCCCCACGACGTCGTGGTGATCGGCGCCGGCGTCGTCGGCGCCGCCTGCGCGTACTACGCCACCCTGGCGGGCCTGCGGCCCGCCGTGGTCGACCGCGGCCCGGTGGCCGGCGGCACCACCGGCGCCGGCGAGGGCAACCTGCTGGTCTCCGACAAGGAGCCGGGCCCCGAGCTCGACCTCGCGCTGCTCTCCACCAGGCTCTGGCGCGAGCTGGCCGCCACCCTCGGCGACGCCGTCGAGTACGAGCCCAAGGGCGGCCTGGTGGTCGCGGCCCACCCGGCCGGGCTGGAGCCGCTGCGCCGGTTCGCGGCCGGCCAGGCCGCCGCCGGGGTCGACTGCGCCGAGGTCAAGGGCGACGAACTGGCCGCCCTGGAGCCGCACCTCGCCCCCGGCCTGGCCGGCGGCTTCCACTACCCCCAGGACGCCCAGGTGCAGCCCGCGCTGGCCGCCGCCCACCTGCTGCGGGCCGCCCGGGCCCGCGGCGCCGAGGTGTTCCTCGGCGAGGAGGTGACCGCCGTGCGCACCCGGGCGGACGGCTCCGTCCTCGGCGTCACCACCGACCGCCGCCGCCTCGACGCCCCCGCGGTGGTCAACGCGGCCGGCACCTGGGGCGGCGAGCTGGCCCGGCTCGCCGGGGTCGACCTGCCGGTGCTGCCCCGGCGCGGATTCGTCCTGGTCACCGAACCGCTGCCGCGGATCGTCCGGCACAAGGTCTACGCCGCCGACTACGTCGCCGACGTCGCCAGCGGCTCCGCCGCCCTGCAGACCTCCGCCGTGGTCGAGGGCACCCCGGCCGGACCGGTCCTGATCGGGGCCAGCCGCGAGCGGGTCGGCTTCGACCGCACCCTCGCGCCGGAGGTGCTGCGCCGGCTGGCCGAGGGGGCCGCCGCCCTCTTCCCCGTGCTGCGCGAGGTCACCGTGCAACGTGCCTACCGGGGCTTCCGCCCGTACCTGCCGGACCACCTGCCCGCGATCGGCGCCGACCCCCGGGTGCCGGGCCTGTACCACGCCTGCGGCCACGAGGGCGCGGGCATCGGGCTGGCCCCCGCCACCGGGCTGCTGATCGCCGGGCAGCTGACCGGCGCCGCACCGGAACTCGACCTGACCCCGATGCGGCCCGACCGCTTCGCCGACCGGCACCCCGCCGAAGGAGCCCGATGAGCCGCCGCACCCCCGCCGAGCTGGTCGGCGCCGAACCCGGACCCGCGCACACCATCGAGTTCGACGGCCGGCCGGTCCCCGCCCTGCCGGGGCAGACCATCGCCGCCGCGCTGTGGGCCGACGGCGTCCTCGCCTGGCGCACCACCCGCACCGGCGGCCGGCCGCGCGGCGCGTTCTGCGGCATCGGCGTCTGCTTCGACTGCCTGGCCACCGTCAACGGAGAGCCCAACCGGCGCACCTGCCTGGTCCCGGCCGAGCCCGGCGACACCGTCACCACCCAGGAGGGCCACGGCCGTGCCGACCTCGCCGTCTGACCGCTACGACCTCGCGGTGGTCGGGGCCGGCCCCGGCGGCCTGGCCGCCGCCGTCACCGCCGCCGACCACGGACTGACCGTCGCCCTGGTCGACGCCGGTCCCCGCCCCGGCGGACAGTTCTACCGCCACCCCGCGCCCGCCCTCGGCGCCGCCCGGCCCGAGCGGCTGCACCACGGCTGGTCCGTCTTCGCCGCGCTCACCGCCCGGCTGCGGGCCCACACCGCCCACCACCGGATCACCCACCTGGCCGGCCACCACGTCTGGACCGCCGAGCGCGCCGACGGCTGGCGGCTGCACGCCACCACCGGCCCCGGCCCCGACGACGCCGCCGTCGTCGAGGCCGCCGCGGTGCTGCTCGCCACCGGCGCGTACGAGCGCCAGCTGCCCTTCCCGGGCTGGACGCTGCCCGGGGTGGTCACGGCCGGCGGCGCCCAGGCCATGCTCAAGTCCTCACTGGTGCTGCCCGGCCGGCGGATCGTGCTGGCCGGCAGCGGCCCGCTGCTGCTGGCCGCGGCGTCCTCGCTGGTCACCGCCGGGGCCGAGGTGCCCGCGATCGTCGAGGCCGCCGACTACCTCGGCTACGCCCGCGGCCTGCCCGTCCTGCTCGGCAACCCGGCCAAGCTCGCCGAGGGCGCCGGCCACGGCGCCACCCTGCTGCGCCACGGCGTACGGCTGCTGCGCGGCAGCGCGGTCACCGAGGCGCACGGCACCGACCGGGTGACCGCGGTGACGGTGGCCCGGCTGGACCGCCGCTGGCGGCCGGTACCCGGCACCGAGCGGCGGATCGCCTGCGACGCGGTGGCGGTCGGCCACGGCCTGGTCCCGCAGATCGAGCTCGCCACCGAACTCGGCGCCGCCACCCGGGCCACCCCGGACGGCACGGCCGCCCTCGCCGTCGACGGCGAGCAGCGCACCAGCGTGGACGGCCTGTGGGCGGCGGGGGAGACCTGCGGGGTCGGCGGCGCCGACCTGGCCGTCGCCGAGGGCGTGCTCGCCGCGTACGCGGTCGCCGGGCGGCCCGCCCCGGCAGGGGTGCGGCGCCGCCGCGACCGGCGCCGGGCCTTCGCCGAGCTGATGGCCGCCGCCCACCGGCCCGGCCCGGACTGGACGGGCTGGCTGACCCCGGAGACCGAGGTCTGCCGCTGCGAGGAGGTCCCGGTCCGGGCGGTGCGGGAGGCGGTGGCGGAGCTCGGCGCCCGCGACGCCAGGAGCGTCAAGCTGCTCACCCGGGCCGGGATGGGCTGGTGCCAGGGGCGGATGTGCGGCCCGGCGGTGGCCTGTCTGGCGGGGGACGGGAAGGTCGGGGCGGACAGCCGTCCGCTCGCCTGCCCGGTGCCGCTCGGGCAGCTGGCCCGGCGGACCGGGCCGGACGCCGACTAGACCTTCCAGCGGATTTCCGCCGGACGGCTCTTGTGGCCGTCCTGCCTTCTCTAATAAAATGTCACACCTCACCACTCAGGGAGAACCCCCCGTGTCCTTCGCACCCCATGACCCCACCCGTCCATGGCGCGGCATCATGGTCGCCACCGCGCTACCCCTGCGGGACGACCTCTCCGTCGACTACGACGCGTACGCCGAGCACGTCCGCTGGCTGATCGCCAACGGCTGCGACGGCGTCGTCCCCAACGGCTCGCTCGGCGAGTACCAGACCCTCACCGACGAGGAGCGCGCCCGGGTCGTCACGGTCGCGGTCGAGGCCGCCGGTGACGGCTCCCGGGTGATGCCCGGCGTCGCCGCGTACGGCAGCGCCGAGTCCCGCCGCTGGGCCGAGCAGGCCGCCGAGGCCGGGGCCGGTTCGGTCCTGCTGCTGCCGCCCAACGCCTACCGGGCCGACGCCGCCGCCGTCCGGGCCCACTTCGCCGAGGTCGCCGCCGCCGGGATCCCGGTGGTCGCGTACAACAACCCGATCGACACCAAGATCGACCTGGTCCCCGAGCTGCTGGCGCAGCTGCACACGGCCGGTTCGATCGTCGCGGTCAAGGAGTTCAGCGGCGACGTCCGCCGGGCCTACGAGATCGCCGAACTGGCGCCCGGCCTCGACCTGCTGATCGGCGCCGACGACGTCCTGCTGGAGCTGGCCCTGGCCGGCGCCGTCGGCTGGATCGCCGGCTACCCGAACGCGCTGCCGCAGGCGTCCGCCGAGCTCTACCGCGCCGCGGTCGCCGGTGACCTGGCGACCGCGCTGCCGCTCTACCGCTCGCTGCATTCGCTGCTGCGCTGGGACTCCAAGATCGAGTTCGTGCAGGCCATCAAGCTTTCGATGGACATCGCGGGACGCCCCGGCGGCCCGGTCCGCCCGCCGCGCGGCCCGCTCTCCGCGGAGACCGAGGCGGCCGTCCGCGCCGCCACCGAGAAGGCGCTCGCCGAGGGCCTGAAGTAACCACCGCCAGCGGGGCCGGCTGCGGGGACAGCCGGCCCGCCCGGGCCAGGACAAGGAGCTCTGCACCCATGCGCAGCCGTCACGTCTTCCACGCCGTCGACTCGCACACCGAGGGCATGCCGACCCGGGTCGTCACCGGCGGCTTCGGCACCGTCCCCGGCGCGACCATGGCCGAGAAGCGGGTCCACTTCCAGCAGCACCTCGACCACTTCCGCACCCTGCTGATGTACGAGCCCCGCGGCCACGCCGCGATGAGCGGCGCGATCCTGCAGCCGCCGACCAGGCCGGACGCCGATTTCGGGGTGCTGTACATCGAGGTCTCCGGGCTGCTGCCGATGTGCGGGCACGGCACCATCGGCGTCGCCACCGTGCTGGTGGAGACCGGCATGGTGGAGGTGGTCGAGCCGGTCACCACGGTGCGCCTGGACACCCCGGCCGGTCTGGTGGTCGCCGAGGTCCGGGTCGAGGACGGCGCCGCGCTGGACGTCACCATCCGCAACGTCCCCTCGTACGCGGCCGCGCTGGACCGCAAGGTGGAGGTGCCGGGCTTCGGCGCCGTCACCTACGACCTGGCCTATGGCGGCAACTTCTACGCGATCCTGCCGCTGGCCGACCTCGGCCTGCCGTTCGAACGCGAGCGCAAGCAGGACATCCTGGACGCCGGCCTGGCGGTGATGGCGGCGATCAACGCCGACGACCGTCCGGTGCACCCCGAGGACCCGGCCATCCACGGCTGCCACCACGTCCAGCTGCTCGCCCCCGGCTCCACCGCGGAGCACTCCCGGCACGCGATGGCCATCCACCCCGGCTGGTTCGACCGCTCGCCGTGCGGCACCGGCACCTCCGCGCGGATGGCGCAGCTGCACGCCCGCGGCGAACTGCCGCTGCACCGGGACTTCCGCAACGACTCCTTCATCGGCACCACCTTCACCGGGCGGCTGGTCGAGGAGACCACCGTGGCGGGCCGGCCCGCCGTCGTGCCGAC
>NZ_JAIZ01000130.1 GCF_000710465.2 Kitasatospora sp. MBT63
CGCCCCTGCCGTCACCCCCTGAGCGGCCCGCCCCGACCCCGCCCGTACGGCACCTCGACGGGAACCGGCCGATGGCCGGGACATGTCCTGGTGTCCGGGCCGGGGTCTACACTCGCGGCCTGACACTTGGTCAGATGGCCGAGTGCGGCCGGGATCCGGGGACGTTCGGGGGGCTGCGTTGGCACAGGGGACGGCACACGGCGACGTCGGGCTCGGCGGGCTGCCGACCACCGCCAAGTACGAGGTCGACACGCTCTTCAAGGACCTGATCGACCAGTTCCGCGGCGCCCGGCTGCCGATGCCGGTGGTGGTGCTGTACTCGGAGGAGGCCGACACCGCGCTCGACCGGGAGGTCCGGGACGTGGTCGGCGCCGTCCAGGAGGCGCAGGAGGGCGGCGGGCTCCCCTACCGGGTGGCCGGCGGGCCGGACACCGGCGACCCGCACCTCAACGCGATCGGCATCCTGGACGGCGTCGCCCGCGGCCCCTGGGCGCGGCGCGGACCGTCCTGGTACCGGAACTACGCCGTCCCCCGCTCCCGGCTGATCGCCGCCATCGAGGCGGCCGCCCAGCACGTGCTGGCGGCGGCCGGCGGGCGCGCGCAGCCGCTGGACGACCAGGTCGAGGCGGTGCTGACCCGGCTGCGGGACCTGCACTGGCGGCCCGAGCGGCGTACCGCCGGGGCCACCCTCCAGCAGACGCTGTCGCCGCTGTTCAACTCCACCACGCTGATCGGCGCCGTGGTGCTGGCCGGCGTGACCACCCTGCTCACCCAGGCGCACTGGGAGCTGGTGCTCGGCGTGCTGCTGGCCACCTTCCTGCTGCTGGTGCTGACCGGCTGGGTGCGCCGCAACACCGCGCCGCTGTCCTGGCTCGGCCAGGCCAGCCGGTGGTTCGCCACCACCACCTTCCTCGCCGCGTCCGGACGGCAGGCCGCCGCCTGGTCGATCTGGCGGCCCCGGATGTCCTGGGACGTCACCCAGGCCCGGGCCCGCGAGGTGGCCGGCGAGATCCTCAAGGCCCAGCTGGCCGGCACCCCGGCCGACGAACGCGACCGCGCCCAGCAGTTCCACCTCCAGCTGCGCACCCTCGCCCTGCTGGAGGACCTCCGCTCGGCGCACCGGCCCTGGGCGGCCGACCTGCGCGGCCGAAAGCGCCGGGTGCCGCCGGTGGTGTTCCTGCCGCAGGCCGACGCCGGCAACGGCGGGCTGAAGGTGCTCGGCGCGATCAGCGACGTACGCAGCCGCCGCAGTGAGCAGGACCCGCTGCTGGTGCTCGCCGGGGTGGCGCACGCGGACGTGGCCGGCTGGCTGCAGGCCGGCGCCGCCGGTCCGGCGCCCGTCCACCCCGGGCCGCGCCGCGCCAGCCCGTACGAGAGCTGGGTGAGCAACCTGCGGGTGCGCCAGGCACCCAGCCGGGGGCGGGCGCTGGCCTGGACGCTGCCGATCGGGTTCGGCCGGCTGCAGCTCAGCGCGGGGAACACCACCGGGCTGGCGGCCGTCCCGGTGCGGCGCTCGCCGTGGTTCCTGTGGTCGCGCTGGACGCTGCTGCTGGTGCTGCTGCTCGCCGGGGCCGGCGGGGTGGTGCGCAGCGGGCAGCTGTCCGAGCAGTTCTGCGAGGGGCGGCTGCTCGGGTCGAACCACGACGCGGTGTGGCGGGTCGACCAGGGCGGCGCCCGCGAGTGCGTCGGGGTGGCGACCGGCGGGGTCTCCTTCGCCACCGGGCACGACGTGCGGCTCAGCGGGGCGCTGCCAGGGCACGACGGCGACGGGGCGAAGGCCGGTGCGGGGATCGGGGTGGCGACCGTCGAGGAGGCGATCCGCCGGGAGAACGAGCGGGTGGCGGCGCTGCCGGACGTCCGGTTCGTCACCGTGGTGTACGCCGGGTCGCTGACCACCGCGCCCGGTCAGGAGTCCCGGGCGCTCAACAGTCTCAAGGAGCTGACCGGGGTGCACCTCGCGCAGCTGCGCAACAACGCCGGCGACCCGTTGAAGATCAAGGTGCTGGTGGCCAACGGCGGCCAGGACATGTACTTCCAGACCGAGATGACCGAACGGATCGTGGAGGTCGCCCGGCGGGACAGCTCGGTGGTCGGGGTGGTCGGGCTGGGCCGGGACACCGCCGACAGCGACCAGGCGGTCGGCCTGCTGCAGCGGGCCGGTCTCGCGGTGGTCGACACCACCAACTCCGGTACCGACCTGGCCCGGCGGCACGTCAACTACTTCGGGCTGGCGGCCACCGACCAGGAGGAGGCGGCCGAGCTGCGCAAGATCGCCGACGGGCTGGCGCTGGCCCCCGAGGACCGCTGGGCAGCCGTGCTGACCAGGAGGCCCAGCAGCGATGACAAGTACAGCCCCGAGCAGGCCGCCTACGGTTCCCGGATGCTGCGCGAGGCGGGCTTCCGGCTGGCCGAGGACCGGCCGCTGGAGTACGGCCTGACCAGCAACGGCGATCCGGACTACGAGGACGCGCTGCGCCGCAGCTGCCAGTCCGGGCACCCGCCGGCCGTGCTGTACCTGGCGGGCCGCGCCGACGACGTCAACCAGCTGATGCGGCGGCTGGCCGCCGACCCGGGCTGCAACCGCCCGCTCACCGTGCTGACCGGCGACGACCTGACGAAGGCCCAGTTCAGCACCGGGGCGACCTGGATGGCACCGCAGGCCACCCTGTACTACATCGCGCTGACCGACCCGGCGGTCACCGCCCGCGCCTCCGACCTGGCCGAGACCGCCTCCGCCGGGCTCGGCATCACACCGCAGCCGGCCGGGGGCAACCCGTACGAGGACGACGTGTTCTCCGACGGTTCGCTGGCGCTCGCCTACGACGCCACCGCGGCGCTGCACGCCGGGGCGGAGAACGCCGGTGCCTCGCAGACCGGCGGGCGGGGCGCGGTGATGGCGGGGCTGCGGGCGGTCGAGCTGAAGAACCGGGCCACCGGGACGATCGACTTCCGCGACACCCGTCCGCTGCTGGCGACCGGCAGCCAGCCGGGCCACGGCATCAACATCATCCGGGTGGTGCGGGACACCGACGGCCGGGCCAGGCCGGAGCGGATCTGCGGCCGGCCCGCCGGTGACACCGCCGAGTTGCAGGGCTGCCGGCCGTGACGGGGGCCCTGCGGCGGCCGCGGGTGCGGCGCCGCAGGGCCCTCGCGGGTCACGGCATGGTGCAGAAGGAGGCCTTCACGGCGCTCGCGACGACCTTGCCCTGCGCGTCGTTGAGGGTGACGGCGCCGCCGCTGAACTTGGCGGCCGCCTCCTTGGCCACGGTGGCGTCGTCCTTGCCCGCGTGGATCTCGGCGCAGACGTACTGCGCGCCGGCCACGGCCGTGGCGGGGTCGGCCGCCAGGGCCGGGTTGATCGCCTTGAGGCCGGCCAGCAGTCCGGCCTGCTGGGCCGCGTTGGGGCTCGGCACGACCGGAGCGGGCTGCTTGCCCGCCGGGGTGCCCGCGCCGCTGCTCGCGACGGGAGCCTGCGGCGCGGCGGTGGTGCTGCCGCTGCTGCCGCAGGCGGTCAGGGAGAGCAGTGCCGCGGCGGCCAGGCTGATGGTGATGACTCGAATACGCATGTCCACACCGTGGCACAGCCGGGCGGCGGAACCGGCCGCTGTGACAGGCCCGTGACGGGCCGGCAGACGCTTCGGTACGGATCCCAAGGCCCCTGGGGACGTATCGGCGAGGTATCGGGGACGTGTCGGGGACGCACTATCACAGCACCCGTACAGACAGATGAAGAATCAACCTCAATCCACTCGATCCGGCCATATCTGAAGGCAACCGTCCGATGGACGGACGGGGTGTGTCCGAAAGACGGACGGATCGCCTCCACCCCCGCCGATCGGCGGACGGCCCCCTGCTGACGGGCCGGCCGGGCGCGGGGGCGGGCGCGGCCGCCACCACCCGGACCCCCGGGGCGAGTTGCCCGTGGACGACGGCCGGGGCGGGAGAGACGACCGGAATCGTTCCGGACGTTTGCCCGGCATAGCGCTCTTCACCGACAGTCGAACAGATGAACATCATTCAGCGCCTCGGACGGGGCCCGCTCTTACGGCACCGCGACTTCCGGCTCCTGCTGTCCGGTGCCGCCACCAGCCAGTTCGGCAGCCAGGTGACCCTGGTGGCCCTGCCCCTGGTCGCCGTACTGGAACTGGACGCCTCCCCCTTCCAGGTAGGCCTGCTCACCGCGGCCGAGACCGCCGCGTTCCTGCTGGTCGGCCTGCCCGCCGGCGCCTGGCTCGACCGGGTACGGCGGCTGCCGGTGCTGATCCGGGCCGACCTGGTGCGCTGCCTGGCGGTCGCCTCCGTACCGCTGGCCGCCGTCACCGATGTCCTGACGATGGCCCAGCTGTACGTGGTCGCCCTGGTCACCGGGGTGGCGACGGTCTTCTTCGACGTCGCCCACCAGTCCTTCCTGCCGCAGCTGCTGCCCCGCGAACAGCTGGTGTCGGGCAACGGCGCGCTGGAGACGGTCCGTTCGGTGGCGCAGGTCGGCGGACCGGGTCTGGGCGGCGGGCTGGTCCAGCTGCTCGGCGCGCCGCTGGCAATCGTCGCCGACGCCCTCGGGTACCTGTCCTCCGCGCTGCTCCTGCTCGGCATCCGGACCCGGGAACCCGCACCGCAGCCCGTACCGGGCAGCTCCCTGCGGGCCGAGATCGGCGAGGGCATCGGCTTCGTCCTGCGCCACCCGCTGCTGCGGGTGATCGCCGCCGCGACCGCCGCCTCCAACCTATTCTCCGCGCTGCTGATGGCGGTCCAGACCGTCTTCTGGGTACGGGTGCTGGACCTCTCCCCCGGCGCGATCGGCCTGCTGCTGTCGGTCTCCGCGCTGGGCGGGCTGGCGGGCGCGCTGTGCGCGGGACCGCTCGCCAAGCTGGTCGGACAGGCCCGGCTGATCTGGCTGTCGGCCCTGGTCAGCGCACCGTTCGCGCTGCTGTGGCCGCTGTCCGGCCGGGGCGCCGGGGTGCTGCTGTTCGGGACCGCCTCGGCGGTGGTGCTGTTCGGCGCGGTGGCCTACAACGTCGCCCAGGTGAGTTTCCGCCAGGCGATCTGCCCGCCCGCGCTGCTCGGCCGGGTGAACGCCACCATGCGCTTCCTGGTCTGGGGCACCATGCCGCTGGGCGCGCTGGCCGGCGGCGCCATCGCGGCCTCGGCCGGGGCCCGCAACGCGCTGTGGGTGTGCGCCCTGGGCTTCCTCGTCGTGCCGCTGCCGCTGCTGCTGTCCCCGCTGCGCACCCTGCGCGACCTGCCGACGGCGCCGGAGACCGGGGCCGA
>NZ_JAIZ01000131.1 GCF_000710465.2 Kitasatospora sp. MBT63
ACTGCCACCAGCGGAAATCCCTTAACTACCCGGCCTTGGGTCAGGCCCCGTTCGGTGGTTGCTGGTAAGGGGTGGTGGGTCGGGGGACGAGCGGGCCCCGTGGGGCGGCGAGTGTCGGTGTTGGGGACTTGAGGTCCTGCGGGGTGTGGACTGGTGGCCAGGTGTGTCGTGCGGCGTCTCGTTGTTGGAGGAGGTGCAGGTACCACCAGGGATCGTCGGGGCGGTCGGGGGCGGTGTGAGCTTGCTCCGCTTCGACGGACACCGTCGGTGTGTTGGCCAGGCCGCCAGGGTGGTCTCGTAGTCGGCGGGACTGCGGTAGCCGAGGGTGCTGTGCAGCCTGCGTAGTTTGTACCAGCCCTCGATCCACTCGAAGATCGCGGTGCGGGTAGCCGCCCGGCTGGGCCACGGCCGTTCGCCGATCAGCTCGCGCTTCAAGGTGGCGAAGAACGACTCGGCGAACGCATTGTCCCAGCACTGTCCGGTGCGGCCGACGGACAAGCAGACACCGAACTCCGTGGCCAGATCGCCGAATTCACGACTGGTGTACCGGGCGAGTTCAACCGGTCGTTGCAACACCGGGCTGTTGTAGTGAGCGGAGCTGCTCGGTGAAGACCTCGGCCGGGGTCTTCCAGCCAAGGATCTTGCGGGGCCGGTTGTTGATCGCCAGGGCGACGGCTTCGAGGTCCCCGGCGGACCACCGGGACAGGTCCGTGCCCTTCGGGAAGTACTGACGCAGCAGCCCGTTCGTGTTCTCGTTCGTGGGTCGCTGCCAGGGCGAGTGCGGATCGGCGAAGAACACACCTTCGTCCCGGTCTCGAGTGCGAACTGGGCATGCCCGGAAAGTTCCTTCCCGCGGTCCCAGGTCACGGTTTTGCGGAGCTGCTGGGGCAGCTTCGTCATCCACTCGGTCAGAGCGGTGTTCATCGCGACGGCACCGTAACCGCCCAACGGCGGGCCGTTCCTCACGGGTGGCACCTCGCCCCAGCCCTCCATCCTCGGCAGATGCACCAGGAGGGTGGATCGGCTGCTGCGCTCGACGAGCGTGCCGATCGCGGACCGGCCGGTCCCAATGATCAGATCGCCTTCCCAATGCCCCGGGACCGCGCGGTCCCCGGCCTCTGCAGAACGCTCGCTGAGGACGACATCCGCGGTGACATGCCCTTGAGGCTTGTTCCGTGACCTCGACCGAGGCTCTCGAAGTGCCCGCCCGGTGCGCAGGCAGGCGACCAGCTCCCGCTTGAGCGCACCACGGCCCTCGATCAACAGCGACTGGTAGATCGCCTCGTGGCTGATGCGCATGGACTCATCCTCGGGGAAGTCGGCCTTCAACCGGTGCGAGATCTGTTCCGGGCTCCATGCTGTCGCCCACCGCCTGTCCTGCCGGTGCGGCTTGTTCAGCCCCTTCCACGGAGGCGTCTGCGGCCCCGCGACGACCGTCCCGTCAGGCCGGTGAACGTTCCCCGAAAGCCTTGTCCTGCACGTACTCACGCAACCGGTCGTTACCCCGGAGCTTCGCGCTCTTCGGACGCTTGGCCGCCTGCTGAGCCTTCCACTGGGCGACCGTCGCACGGTACTCCTGCTTGCCGCCGCGCGTGGCGGCGTTGCGGCGCAGTTCGCGAGAGATCGTCCCGGGGTCACGCCCCAGTGCGCGGGCGATCTCGCGCACGCCCTTGCTCATCGCCCTGAGGATCGCGATCTCCTCGCGCCCCTCGAACGTGAGGTACCGGCCCGAGGGCTCGGCCAACGAGATCGGAGGCATACCGCCAGCGTGACGAAACCACCTCGCACCCACCGGCCACGACACGCCGACCGCCAGTGACGCCTCCACCGTCGTGACCCCCGTGGCGATCAGGTGCCAAAACTGGCGTTGCACGACCCGGGACGGATCAGGCCGTCCCGGCGAACGCATCGCCGGCCGCAACGCACGGTCAGCACGCCACTGCCGACGCCGCCCCTCCGGAACATCCCTGGTCTTCAAACGCCGGTCCTCGGCGCTGCGCCGGTAGTCCCGCGCGCCACCGTGAGGGTCGTCGGCGGACCCGGCGGACCCGCCCGCACCGGTGGCCGGCGCATCGGCCCGACGGAGACGGTGCGGTGATCTCCGTCCTGCTGGTCGACGACGAGGCACTCGTCCGGGCTGGCTTGCGGATGCTCCTGGAGACCGCCGACGACCTGACCGTGGTCGGTGACGCCGACAGCGGCCGAACGGCCGTCGAAGCGGTGGACCGGCCGCGCCCGGACGTGGTCCTGATGGACGTACGGATGCCCGGAACCAACGGGGGAACCTGCAGCGTGGGCCGGGATGGTGCGGTGGCCGCGCGGACAGGGGACAGCCCGGCCACCGGCCGACCGCCGACGCTCAGGCCACCACCACCCAGGGCAGCCCGGGCCCGGCGAGCACCCCGCGCCGCGCCGCGTCGAGGCGGTCCCGGCGGGTCTTGACGTTGGACAGCCACACGCCGAGCTTCACCTCGCTGCCCTCCAGCGTCTCGATGCGGCCCCGGGGGACGACGATCCGCCGCTCCCGCTCCACGTACCGCTGCAGCGCCGCCACACCCCGCTCGAACGCCCCCGAGCCACCACCGGCAGCGCCCGACCCGCCGGCCGCCCACCTCGCCGTCTCCGGCAGCTGTTCGCCGACCGCGGCCACGACTTCGACGAGTACCGCCGCCTGCCTTGGAGGTGAGGCATCAAGCCGGTCATCGCCCGCCGCGGAGTACCGCACCGCTCCCGCCTGTGCACAGTCCGCCGGGTCGTCGAGCGCACCAACAGCCCGGATCCACGGCCTCCGACGGCTGCGGATCCGAACCGCCGCCTCATCGGCTTCCTCCCACGCCTACGAGGCCTCCCCCGACACACCATCTGCACGGGGCGCGGTGGAGACACCGCAGCCAGGCCCGCGCACTCCACGTCCACGATAGAAGCAGAGGTCGAATCCCGTAACCGTGATGCAGCATCAGGAAGGTGGAGCGTGCCGGCACTCCCGGGCGGGCTTCTTGACGACCGGTCGGGCTACTGCTGGACGGAGACGGCGTGCAGAACGCATTGAGGTGGGAGCGCGGGGTCCCCGCGAAGTTCGCACTGGTCGGTGACGAGGGCCAGGGCGAACTGTGGGCACTCTGCGCGGACGTCTCAGGCCTTTTCGCAGACCCCCCGGCCCCGTTCAGAGAGCGTCTGGTGTTCCACGCCATGGCACCCGCTGGCCCGTTGCCGGACCTGCCCGCCCCGGCAGACACAGCCGGGGGCGCCGTCCTGGGCGACCTGCGCCTGGACGTCTGCAATGCCGATCAGCCCGGGAGCATCACCGAATGGTGGGGGCTGTCCGACGTGGTCGTCACCGGCCGAACCCCCCGCACGGCCGGCTCCGTACACACCGGCCACATCGATGTCACCGTCGAAGCCACCGTGACCGAGCCGGGCTGGGGACCCGGCGCACTTCCCCCTCGGCCGCTGTTCGTTCTCCGAAACGGCAGCGACGAGGAGTTGGGGGCCTGCACCCGGATCAGCGGCCTGTTCGGGGTCCTACGCCCGGAGCCGCCCGCCGTTCCGCTGGAACTGATCGGATGCGCGCCCACCGCGCCGCTGCGCGCGGCCCTCGACGAGGACGGCACCGTCCCCCGGGTCCAGCTTTGGGCTCTCGACCGGTCGGGCCGGCCGATGTCGCGCCTCGACCTTCCGCTGCACATCACCGAAGCGAGAGCCTCCCGCGTCGACACCGGCCTCGTCGACATCACCCTGGCCGCAGGCGTGCCGGCCCCACCGCCCACGGCGGCCCGGCCGGTCTGGGATGCCTGGTACGAAGGCGCCCCGCAAACCCCCAACCTCTGGGCCGCCTACGGACCGGAAGGCAGAGCGCAGTGGCTGCGGCTCGCCTTCGACCACACGGCCGCACGCCTGACCGGGAAACCCGACGAACGCCGGCCGGACCCGTCCGGCGGCACCTTCCACCTCGACGGCAGCTTCGTCACCGACCTCCCCGGCCTCCACTGCGCGATCGGTGAGGCCGTCTCGGGCCCCGGCGGCTACTTCGGGAAGGACCTCCACGCACTCGACGACTGCCTGTACGGCGGCTTCGGCGCCACGCCTCCCTTCACCCTGGTCCTGCACCACTGGGCCGCCGCCCAGCAGGCGCTGCTCACGGAACGCTGCGCCGGTCCCGGGCAGTCCGTGTCCTCCTCCGAGAGCGTTATGGATCTGCTCGGACGCCACCGCGTCGCGGTCGTGCTGCAGGAGAGCGAGCAGATGCCACCCCGGTGAACGGGTGTCGGAAAAATCCGCGACCGTGCCGGGAGGTGGTTGGAGCGGGAGAGCCGGCGG
This sequence comes from Kitasatospora sp. MBT63, assembly GCF_000710465.2. Lineage (GTDB taxonomy): Bacteria > Actinomycetota > Actinomycetes > Streptomycetales > Streptomycetaceae > Kitasatospora. Next base: position 4,318 of record NZ_JAIZ01000131.1, read on the forward strand.
GCCTTCGCGAGGAGGGCGTGGCTCCGGGGGGCTCGGCCTCGGCCGGCTGTGTCGCGAACGGCAGCCGGACATCCGTGTGGGCACCCAACCGATAGAACGTCGCCGACGCCGGCATCGCCACTTCGCCCGGTCCGCGCCGCCTCATCCAGGACTTCCCCCGGGTCAGCCGCCGAAGCCCCGCCACCACCACCTTGGACTGCCCCCCAGGAGACGACCACGCCGCGCTGGAGCATCACCTTCGGGTGGTGTGGGTGCTGGCCAGGGCTGCGGGCAGGTGGGTGCGGTCGGGGAGGTGGAGTCGTCGGCAGGCGTTGTCGATGGCTTCTTGTACCGCGTGTTGGGTGGTCATCAGGGATTGGGCGATCTGGCGGTCGGTGTGGCCGGTGGCGGCCAGGGTGGCGACCTTGTATTCCAGCCCGGGCAGGATCGGTGTGGTGGGTGGTGGTGGTCCGGGGTCGGCGTTGATTGCGGTCAGTGCGGTGCGGGTGCGGCGGGCCAGGGCCAGGCTTCCGCATTCTTGGGCGAGGTGGTGGGCCTGGAGCAGGATCGGTCTGCCGGTGTCGGGGTGGTCGAGGTGGCAGGCGGCGGCGCCGAGCTCGTGGAGGGCGCGGGCGTGTTCGAGGCGGGCGGGGGAGCCGGCGAGGGGGTCGGCGGCCTGGTGGAGCAGGTCGAGTCCGGTGCGGCCCTGGGTGATGACGCCGAGGGTGCGCAGGCTCACGCCGATGGCTCTGGGGGTGCCCCAGGCGTGGGACAGGTCCAGTTCCTCGCGGGCCAGGGCGAGGGCCTGGTCGCGCTGGCCCAGGGCCGCGTGGGCCAGCGCGGCTTCGGATCTCCAGGCACGCGTGGCGGGGTTGCTCATCTTGACCCGCTGTTCGTGGGTCGCGCACTGCTGGAAGGTGGCCAGCGCGGCGTGGGTCTGGCCCCGGGCGGCTTGAAGCTGGCCGCCGACGAGCAGAGCCGAGCAGTCCCAGCTGTTGTCGAGCAGGTCGGCTCCGATGTAGGTGTCCATCAGCCTGGCTGCTTCGTCCAGTTCTTCCCGCTCGATCAGGGCTGTGATCGCCCGCTTGGTGAACGCCAGGGCGATCCGGTCCTTGCCTGCGGCGAAGGCGGGAAGGTCGGCCTGACTGATGGCCAGGGCGACCGGGATCTGTCCGCGGCGGTTGGCGATCATGCCGTGTCCCAGGGCGGCGAAGGTGGACAGCAACGGTGAGCCGTGGCGGGATCCGAGGTCGGCGTATTGGCCGTAGTGCACCGCTGCGTCGTCGAGCCGGTCGGTGGCCACCAGGCCGAAGCAGGCGTAGCCGAACAGCATGCTGACCGGTCCGTCGATGACGCTGCCGCCGCGCAGCGCTCGGTCTATGAGGTCATTGGTGGCCGTGGCGCTGGCCTCGCCGGACATCGCCGGGATGACCAGGGCCGCCAGGACGGTGCGTTCTGCCGGGGTGTCGCCGGGCAGGTTCAGGCGGCGCAGGCGTTCGGCCCACTGCCGGGCGTGCGCGACGGTGGCGGGGTGGCCGTAGCCGGTGAGGACCAGTTGGGCCTGCAGCCGCCACGAAAGCTCACGTCCCGGGGTGCCGGTCTGCTCCAGGTCGGTCACGGCCCGGGCGAGCACGTCGATGGCCTGGTCGTGGCGGTCCTGGAAAAACAGTGCGGCGGCCAGGGTCGCAGCGGTGTGTGCGCGCTCGATCGGGTCGGTGATCGGGGCCAGGGCCCGGGTCAGGTGGGCTACCGCCGCGCCCGGGTCGGTGGCCACCTCCTGTTCGCCGAGCTCGGCGAACACCCGTGCTCGTGCGCCGGGTTCGGGGCACTCGTGGACCGCCCGGCGTAGGTAGGTGGCACTTTCCTGTGGGGCGCCCCGCCGGGTGGCGGTACGGGCGGCCTCGCGCAAGGCCTCCGCCCGCCAGGCCTCGCCGGTGGGTTCGGCCTGCAGCAGGTGCGCGGCAATCACCTCACCGGCCGCGCCGTCCTCGTACAGGATCCGGGCTGTACTGGCGTGGGCGTCTGCGAGCTGCCTGGCCGTCGTGATCGATTCGATGATCATCGTGCGGATCAGGGGGTGGGTGAAACGGACGGTGTCGGCTGCCTGCAGCACGCCGATCCGGGTCAGGGCGTCCGCGTGGTCGGCCGTCTCGGCCTGCCCCATACCGCCAAGGTCCGCGGCCAGATCCCAACGGGATCCGTCCGGCAGTGCGACCAACACCCGGGCCAGGGCCACGGTCGCCTCACTTTGACGGGTCAGGCGCTTGAGTACGGTGGTGGCCAGAACACGCCCGTGCAGGTCCGCCACTTGGTGGATGTTCTCGCCGGTCGGTTCGATGTGGTTCTCGCCCAGGGTGCGGATCAGCTCGCGTAGCAGCAGCGGATTGCCGTCGGTCGCACGCGCGCAGGCCCGGGCGAATGCCTCGTGCGCCTGCTGGCCCAGGCCGGCGCGCACCAGGCGGGCAGCGCTGTCGTGCGACAGAGCGGGTAGGTCCACCAGATGGCAGTCCGGTTGCGCCGTGATCTCATCGAGCACGGCCTCGGCGTGCGCAGGGGCGGCGGGCCGGGCGGCCATGACCAGCAGCACCGGCAGGCCCTCGAGCCGGCGGGCCAGGTAGGCAAGCCACCGCAGGGACGCAAGATCCGCCCAGTGCGCGTCGTCGACCACCAGCGCCAGGGGGCCGGCATCGGCGGCATGCACCATCAGCCAGTACAGCCCATGCATGACACCGATCTGCGCATCCGGCAGCTCCGCGACCGACCCTGGGTCATCACCGGGCGCCAGGATCCGGGTGGCCAGATGTGCCGGACCGCCAAGCAGGCGATCGCGGTCGGCCGCGCCGGCATTGCCCAGCACCGCTTCGGCGAGCCGGCGGGCGATGGAGAAGGCGAACTCGCCCTCCAGCTCGCTGCCGCCGGCCCGCACCACCTGCACACCGCGCCAACGCTCCCGCTCGGCCCAGACCTTCAGCAGCGAGGTCTTGCCCATGCCTGCGCCGGCCCGCACCAACGCCACCCGCCCGCGCCCGCTGCGGGCGATCCAGGCCGCCTTTTCCAGGAGCGCCAGCTGCCCGTCACGATCGAGCAGACCGGATCCCGCCGCCTTGTCATCGGCGACTTGGATCCCTGCCGGACCGGCGCGGCCGACGGCCAGCAATGCAGCGGTCTGGGGGCCGGTCAGTCCCAGCGCCGAGGCCAGCATCTGCACCGTGCGGTTCTGCGGACGCCCCCGCCGTCCCCGCTCCAGCTCCCGGATGGACCGCGCGGAGACTCCAGCAGCCGCGGCAAGTTCCTCCTGGGTCAGTCCCGCGGCCCGGCGCAAACCCCGCAGCATCCCGCCGAACGCCGTCATCCGCACACCCCCACTGTCTAGCCCCCCGCACGACCGGCATCCAGCGACGCATCACCGACAGGACATTACTAACCGGTAACCATCGGGACCCTAGCGGCAGCCGGCCCCAGCCGCCACCGCTCAATGTATGCAGGCACACAATTTCGTTCGATATTTCGTCCTGCTGTTCGTCCTGGCGTCCCGCCTGGCCTGTTGGTTTTATCTACGTACGGCGGCCGGAGGGGGTACGCGCGAACCCCCGCCTTCCAGCTGGAATCTCCACATCCCAGCCAGGTTCCTCATGCCGTCAGCTGCAGGTGCCATGTGCGACTTGACATGTACCTGACGGCTGGCCGCTCGACTCGATTGGAGGCCACCAACCAACGATCATCCGCTTCGCCTTCCGGGAGCAGGCCACCGGCACCACCGGCCTGCCCGCCGCAGCCTGAACCCACCCTCGCCCCGGCGCCCTGACACGCCCACAACCGGCCTGCCCACCCGAGCGGTCGGCCGACCCCGGCAACGCCCACCGGATGCCGCCTGCACGCGGAACAGCGCAACCATCAACCACGAACAACAAACGAGGAGTTTCTTCACATGACGCGATCCACCTGGACAACCGGCCGTACGCGCCGCCTGAAGGCCGGCCTCGCCACGGCCGGCCTCGCCACGGCCCTGCTCACGGCGCTTCCCGCGGCCTCGGCCTCCGCCGACGACACGCCGCACCTTTGGAACAAGGGCGCAGGACTGTGCCTGAACGTCCAGGGCTACAGCTCGTCCGCCAGCGCCCGCACCGAGATCTGGAACTGCCTCGACCAGAACGCGGAGAAGTGGGTGTTCAACAGCGACGGCACGGTCCGCAACGCGCAGTCGGGCCTGTGCCTGAACGTGGCGGGCTACTCCAAGGACTGGGGCGGCCGCACCGAGATCTGGGACTGCAACGGCAACGCCGCGGAGCAGTGGCAGCTCCGGAGCGACGGAACGCTCCTCAACACGAACTCAAGCCTGTGCCTGAACGTCGTCAACAACGCGATCGGCACCAGCAGCGCCACCGAGATCTGGGGCTGTGACGGTCGCACCTCGGAGCAGTGGGTCAAGTTCCAGCTGCCCGGCTGACCTGGCAGAACCGCCGGGGTCCCACTCGGTGAAGACCTGAGGTGCAGCCGCCCTCGCCGGTGAGTGAGGCGAGGGCGGCTGCACCTCGACGCTGTCCCCCGTGAAAAGGCGCTGGGTAGTCGAACGAAGTCTGGGGTGGCTCATGTTGCGCCGCCGTCTCGCCCGCGACTACGAGACCCTGCCCGCCAGCTCCGAAGCCATGATCCACATCGCCTCGATCGACAACCTCGCCAAGCGCATAACGGACGAGAGCACACCAACCTGGCGAGGCACATACTAGGGCATAAAGGACAATCCATTCACATCAAACGCCCTCTCAGGGACCTGCCATGACCCCCACCGCCGTCCACACCGACATCCGCACCGTCTCCCGCGGCCGGGCGTCACGCGGCCGGGCGACCCGGGTCGCCCGGCCTGCCAGCAGACCGGCCGCCACGGCCCAGCAGCGGGCGGAGGACTTCGAGGTGCTTCGCCGCGCCGCCTGCACGCTCCCGACCGTGCGGTTCGGCGAGCCGGACCGCCTGGACGACCGGAGCGTGACGTTCGGTGAGGACTGGCTGGTGGCTTCCTGGGACGACCCGCGGGCTGAGGACGTCCACCAGCTGCTCCACCGGGGCCGGCCGGTCGGCTGGACCGCTCCGCTACCGGACGGTGCCTGGGGACAGGCGGGGCACCTCGCCGCCGAGCACCAGGGCGAGCAGACCGCCGTGGTCCTGACCGACCCCGCCAGCGGGTCCCGCACCCACCGCACCGTCGGCGAAACCCTGGACGCCCTCCAGCGCGCACACGCCGACCGGGTCCGTGCCGAGCGTGCGATGCCGGGGTGCCGTACCTGGCCTCAAGCGCCCGACCGGCTGGACCGTTCCCAGCGCCCGCGGCCTGGGAACCCCGAAGCTCGGAGCTCGACGACGGCCTGGTCCACCTCACCTGGGCCGCCCACCCGGGCGTCCAGGAACTCCAGCGCGCCGGCCGCCCGGTCGGCTGGATCGAGGAGTACGACGTCCAGCGCGGCACCTGGACCGCTATGCGGGGACGGGCCCGCGAGGTGGCTGTGCCACCACCTGGCGTTGCGGGCCTGGCGGTCGAGCGCGGCATCGATGAGGATCCACGCCCGCGACGACCACCGCGCCCTGCCGGTCGTCGCCACCACCCTGCCGCTGCTGCGTCGCTTCGGCGCCGACGCCCCGCTGTGGCACCGGCTCGGCCGCCGCGGCTGGCACACCCTCACCGCCGCGCTCGACAACCCGGATGGCGACGCGCTGCTGGCCGTCGAGCAGGCCGCGGCGGATCGGGCCCGCCGGGTGCGGGAGGAGGCGGAGCGGGAGCGGCGCCGTCGTGCCTGCCACCCTGCTCGGCGCGGTTCTCGGACGAGCGGTGGGAGGAGAAGGAACGGGGGGCGGGCTGCCGCCAGGCCGACGCCGACCGGAAAGCGCTGGAGGCCGCCGAGCAGATGCGGGCCGCCGTCGAAGCCGAGGCCGCCGAGGCGAAGCGCACCCGCTCCTGGTGGCGCCGCCCCTGACCCGGCCAATCCGCCCCGCTGGATGAGATCCAACGGGGCGGATTTACCAACAGCATCCGTGTTCGGTCGGGGCTCACCAGGCGTTCACGTGGATCAGTGCTTGAAGGCGTCCTTGGTGTGCTCGCCGGCCTGCTTGACGTCACCCTCGACCTGGTCGGCCTTGCCCTCCGCCTCCAGGCGCTCGTTGCCGACCGCCTTGCCGACGCCTTCCTTCACCTTGCCCTTGACCTTGTCGCCGGTGTTCTCGATCTTGTCGTGGGTGCTCATCAGAGGCCTCCAAGGCTCGGGGCGCCGTTAGGGCCTGTGTGATGTTGTGATCAGTTGAGCGGTCGCAC
>NZ_JAIZ01000132.1 GCF_000710465.2 Kitasatospora sp. MBT63
TGGGCATGTCCCTGCGTACCACCCGCCGCCACATCGCGGACATCATGGAAGAACTCGACGCCGCCAGCCGCTTCCAGGCCGGATACCGGTTCGCCGTTCAGGGCGGCGGCGGTGCCGACAGCCCCGGACAGGCGACAGAGACCCGGCCGGCACCGGTGCCGGTCCCTTCGCGAGCCGGTGCCCCGGCGGGTTCCCGCTCCACCTGAACCGCCCCGCGCCGCCCGACTCCCGCCCCGCCGTCCTTCGACGCTGCCGGCTCGAGCGCCTTCTTCCCGGGGACGTAAGGACGGATTTTCACCGGGCTGAGCGCACCGGCCGGGGACCTCGTCGCGGCAGGCCTGGTCACGCGCGGCAGGTCCGATGGGTCGGGGTGCGGCACGCCGGGTGGTCCGGATCGCGCGGGCCGCACCCCGGCCGTCACAGGGAACGAGTCAGGCGGTCGGTGAGGAGACGGGTGAAACGGGCGGGATCGGGGAGCTCGCCGCCCTCGGCGAGCAGCGCGCCGCCGTAGACCAGTTCGGCGATCTCGGCGAGCGCGGGGTCGTCGGCGTCGGCCTCGTGGGCCGAACGCAGCGCGGTGATCAGCGGGTGCGTCGGGTTGAGCTCCAGGATCCGCTTGACCGGGGGCATCTGCTGCCCCATCGCCCGGTACATCTTCTCCAGTGTCGGGGTCATGTCGTGCGCGTCGCCGACGATGCACGCCGCGGAGGTGGTCAGCCGCGTGGACAGGCGGACCTCCTTGACCTGCTCGGACAGCGCGGTGGTCAGCCACGGCAGCAGGGCCGCGAAGTCCGCTTCGCGCCTGGCCTTCTCGGAGTCGGCGTCCTGGCCGCCGTCATCGCTCCCGTCAAGGTCGACCTGGCCCTTGGCGATGGACTGCAGACGGTGGCCGTCGTACGCCGGGACCTGCTCGACCCAGACCTCGTCGACCGGATCGGTGAGGAGCAGGACCTCGTACCCCTTGGCGGCGAAGGCCTCCATGTGCGGAGAGTTCTCCACCATCTGGCGGGTCTCGCCGGTCAGGTAGTAGATCGCGTCCTGGCCGTCCTTCATACGCCCGACGTACTCGCGCAGGGTGGTGGTCTTCTCCGGGTCGTGGGTCGAGGCCGCCGAGACGAGGTCCAGCAGCGCCTCGGTGTTGTCGCGGTCCTCGATCAGGCCTTCCTTCAACGCCCGGCCGAACTGGTCCCACAGCTTCGTGTAACGCTCGGTGTCCTTGGCCTGCATGTCCTTGACCGCGCCGAGGACCTTCTTGACCAGGCGCCGGCGTACGCCGCGGATCTGACGGTCGTGCTGCAGGATCTCGCGGGAGATGTTCAGCGACAGGTCGTGGGCGTCCACGACTCCCTTGACGAAGCGCAGGTAGTTCGGCATCAGCGCTTCGCAGTCGTCCATGATGAACACCCGCTTGACGTACAGCTGCACACCGCGCTTGGTCTCCCGGGAGAACAGGTCGAACGGTGCCTGGGAGGGGATGAACAGCAGCGCCTCGTACTCGAAGGTGCCTTCGGCGCGCATGTGGATGGTCTCGGCCGGGTCGAGCCAGTCGTGGCTGACCTGCTTGTAGAACTCGTGGTACTCGTCCTCGGTCACCTCGGTGCGCGGCCTGGCCCAGAGCGCCTTCATGGAGTTGAGCGTGTCGACTCCGTGGGTGGTGGCGCCGTCGGCGTCGGTGCGCTCGGACTTCATCCGGATGGGCCAGCGGATGAAGTCCGAGTACTGCTTGACGATCTGGCGGATCTTCCACTCGGCCAGGTAGTCGGCCAGGCCGTCCTCGGTGTCGGCGGGCTTGAGGTGCAGGGTGACCGCGGTGCCCTGCGGCAGACCGTCGACAGCCTGGACGGTGTAGGTGCCCGCGCCGTCGGACTCCCACCGGGTGCCCGCGTCGGTTCCGGCCCGCCGGGTGTCCACGCTGACCTTGTCCGCGACCATGAAAGCGGAGTAGAAGCCGACGCCGAACTGCCCGATCAGGCTCTCCGCGGTCGCGGCGTCCTGGGACTCCTTGATCTTCTCCAGCAGCCCGGCGGTGCCGGACTTGGCGATCGTGCCGATCAGCTCCACGAGGTCGTCGCGGCTCATGCCGATCCCGTTGTCACGGACGGTCAGCGTGCGGGCGTCCGGGTCGGCCTCCAACGTGATGTGCAGGTCGGAGGTGTCGGCCCCGAGCTGGGAGTCGGTCAGCGACTGCAGCCGTAGCTTGTCCAGCGCGTCCGAGGCGTTCGAGATCAGCTCGCGCAGGAAGATGTCCTTGTTCGAGTAGATCGAGTGAATCACCAACCTGAGCAACTGCCGGGTCTCGGCCTGGAATTCAAGCGTTTCGACACTGCTGCCCACCCTGGGGTCTCCCTCTTCTGGTCGGGACGTCGGGACGTGATGAAGGATAGGCCCGTCAGCGGCCGGATCCCCGACCGGCCCCGTCACCCGGTGGACGGGACCGGCGGACGAGTGCGGGGATGCGCGAGGAGATCCACCGGTAACCCTGGTGGAGGCCGCCCGGGAACGTCATCATCACGACGATGAGGACCACGCCGTAGACGGCCCCCGGCAGGTTGTTGGCCACGTCGATCGGCAGACGGCTGCCGGACGACAGGTCCGACGTCACGGACGAGACCACGACGAGCAGCAGCGACCCCCACACCGCGCCTGCCAGACTGCCGAGCCCGCCCAGGATGGCGGCGGCGAGCAGCCCGAACGACAGGTTCAGGCTGAAGGCTCCCGGTGATGCGAGCGAGGTGACCCATGCCAGCAGACCGCCGCCGAGCCCGCCGCACGCCGCGGCGACGACGAAGGCCAGCAGCCGTACCCGGGCGACGTTGACCCCGCTGAGAGCCGCGGCCGCCTCGTCGTCGCGGGCGGCCCGCATCGACCGGCCGTATCTGCTGCGACCCAGGTTGGCCAGGAACCAGAGCGTGACGACGGCGCAGAAGCCCGTGACCCATGCCTGCCATCGGGGGGTCGAGAAGTCGGCCCCCAGCACCGCCGGTGGCGGCGAAGCGAGCACCGACAGCCCGTTCGAGCCCTCCAGGATCCCGCTCAGGCCCCGGACGTTGACCAGCGCGGGAAGCGCGACCGCCAGGGCCAGGGTCAAGGTGGCGAGATACAGACCGCGCAGGCGGGCGGTCGCGAGCCCGAGAAGCAGCCCCACACAGGCGGCCACCACCAGTGCGGACAGCAGTGCTGCGGCCAGGTTCCAGTGCTGATGATTGATCACCAGCGCGGTGGTGTAGGCGCCGATCGCCATGAAGGCGCCCTGACCGACCGAGATCTGGCCGCCCGGCCCGGCCAGGAAGGTGAGTCCCGCGGTCGCGCACACCAGGTAGGACAGCTCCGCCAGTTGGAAGTTGCGGTAGGACGGGAGGACGGCGCTGACCACGAGGACCAGCGCCAGGCCGGCGAGGGCGGCCAGGCCGTGGCGGACCACCGTGAGGCGCAGCGCGCGTGCGGCCGTGACCCGGAGGCGTTTCACACTCTCCTCCCGGTCGCCGGTCCGAAGAGTCCCGACGGGCGGGCCATCAGGGCCACCAGCAGTACGGCGCATGCCCCGAGCGAGGTGACCTCGGAGCCCGCGTAACCGGACACGTAGCTGAGGGTGCAGCCCAGCAGCAGCCCGCCGACGACGGAGCCGACCGGGCTCTCCAGCCCGCCGATGATGGCGGCGGTGAACCCGTAGACCAGCACGGTGTCGAATTGATCCGGCCCCAGGAAGACCACGGGGGCGATCAGCACGCCGGCCAGCGCGCCGATCAGTCCGGCGAGCGCCCAGCCGATGGTCAGGGTCGCCCCGACCCGTACGCCGAGCAGGCGGGCGAGCTCGGGGGAGTAGGCGCCGGCCCGCATGCGCAGCCCCAGGGCGGTACGGCGGAACAGCAGCACCAGGGCGGTCATCGTGAAAGCCACCATGCCGATCGTGAACAGGTCGTTGGGTGAGAGCAGGAGCCGGACGCCGCCGACGGAGTAGCCCCGGAGACTGAAGGGCACGGGGTAGGCGCGGGGTGTGCTGCCCCAGATCATCGATGCCAGTGCGTTGATCAGGACGATCAGCCCCAGGGCGACGACGGCGGCGTTCAGTTCGGGCCCGTTCTCCACCGGCCGGATGAAGACCCGCTCGACGAGGGTTCCCAGGACCAGTCCCGCCGCCAGGGCGCAGCCCAGTGCGAGCCAGTACGACCCGGTGCGGTCCTGGACCGTCCAGCCCACGAAGGTCGTGAGCATCATCATGGCGCCCTGGGCGAAGTTGATGACCCGGGTGGCTCGGAAGATCATGACCAGGGCCAGGGCGATGGTCGCAAAGATCATTCCATCGGTGATTCCGGCGAGTGTGAGGTTGAGGAACCTGACCATCAGAACCCCAGGTAGGCGTGGCGGAGCCGCTGCATCGACCGGGGGTCGGCGGCCAGGGCGGAGGCGTCCTCGTCGATGACGACCCTTCCTAGATTGAGCACCACGACCCGGTCCGCGATGGACAGCGCGCTCCGGGCGTTCTGTTCGACCAGCAGCACGGTGCGTCCGGAGTCCTCGTGGATCCGGCGCAGGACGGCCATGATGTGGGCCACCGCGCGGGGAGCCAGGCCGAGGGACGGCTCGTCGAGGAGGATGAGCCGTGGACGGCTCATCAGGGCCGTTCCGATGGCGAGCAGTTGGCGCTCACCGCCGGAGAGCGAGGCGGCGACGTCACGGCGGCGCTGCGACAGAACCGGGAACATGTCGTACACCTGGTCGAGGTCTTCCTTGCGTCCGGCCGGTGGCTTCGGGGAGATCAGTGAGCCGAGCCGGAGATTCTCGGCCACGGTCAGCTCGACGATGACGCCCTGACCCGACGGGAGGTGTGCGATGCCGAGGCCGGCGATGTCCTCGACCCGGCGTCGGTCGATCCGGTGGCCCGCGAAGGAGATGGATCCGGAGGCGGGGCGCGCCAGTCCGCTGACGGCGCGCAGTAACGTGGTCTTGCCCGCTCCGTTGGCACCGAGGACGGTCGTGATGGAGCCCAGCGGCGCCCGGAGGGTGACGTGGTCGAGGGCCCGGACCGACCCGTAGTCCACCGTCAGGTCGTCGATCTCAAGCATCCGGGCCGGTCTCCCCACCGAGGTAGGCCGCGATCACCGCGGGGTTGCTGCGGATCTCGTCCGGGGTGCCCCGGGCGATCTCCCGGCCGAAGTCGAGAACCACCACGTCCTGGCAGACCGACATGACAAAGTCCATGTGGTGCTCGACCAGGACGATCGAGATGGCCAACTCGGGCAGAATTTCGGCGAGTTCGCTGATCTCGCGAGCGGAGAGCCCGGCCGCCGGCTCGTCGAGCAGCAGTAGTTCCGGCCGGTTCAGCAGGGCGCGGGCCAGTACCGTGCGTTTCCGGGAGCCGTGGTCCACGGCGTGGACGGGCCGGTCGGCCAGTTCGGCGATGCCGAAGGCCTCGAGGCGTTCCATCGCCCTTTCCCGCTGCGTCTGCTCCTCGTGATCGGCCCGGGGCAGGGCGAGGAAAGCGGAGAGCAGACCGGTCCGGGCCTGTGTGGTGGCGCCGACGAGCACGTTCTCCAGAACGGTGAGCTCGGGGAACAGGCCGAGACCCTGGAGCGTACGGGCGATGCCGAGTTCGGCCACCTGGTGCGGGCGGTGGCTGCGCAGTACCCGCCCTTTCCACCGGACCGTGCCCGCCTCCGGCCGGACGAAGCCGCAGACCACGTTGAACAGGGTGGTCTTGCCTGCGCCGTTCGGGCCGATCACCCCCATCACCCGGCCTGCGGGCACGGACAGGTCCACCCCGTCGAGGGCGACGACACCGCCGAACCGTACGGTCACTCCGGAGATCTCCATGAGCGGATCGGCCACGGCCGTACCCCCGAACCCCTGCGCGATGACATGGCCTGCTCCGATCCGCTCACCTGCGAAGCCGATCGGGCCGGCGGGACAGTAGCAGTAAGGATTGCACCTTCAATGCGTATTTGTGGTGACTTGGTGGCTCGGAGTGCTTCCGTGCCGTTCGCCGGGATCCGGGTGGCGCCTGGCATCGGTGGGGCTCGGCTCCCGCCGACGGCTCGGGGCTCACCGGGATCGAGCGGTGAAGGAAGGCACCGAGTTCAGGACCGTGCCAGCTCTGCGGCCGCTACGACCCTTCCGCGAAGAGGCGCAAGGCCCGCCTGGCCTATTTCGATATGGCGCCTGGTGTTCGTGAGGTCGGTTCCCAGGCCCGCGATCAACATGAGTGAGGTTTCCAGGGCGAATCTGTACGGACTGTGGGGCCCATTGTAGTCGCCGATTATCTCGGTAGAGGCATCGCATTCACTCTGGGCCCTGGTGAGTTCGCCTGCGGCCTTGGCCAGCCTTTTCAGGGATTGATCGAGCAGGTTTTCAATTTCTCTCGGAAGGTCGGGCGGAAAGCCCCCGTCGCCGGGCGCGGGGTGCCCGATCTTGGAAATCTTGGATGTCATCCTCGCGCAAAATCGAAGATGGCCCGAGGCGGCCGTCAGCGCGTTCCTGATGAAGTTCAGTCGATCCGTGATGTCCGCTCGAATGCTGTCGCTTCCGATCCCGTCGACAGACTGGTAGATCTTGTCCAGTGAGCCCAGGAGCGTGGCCGGACCGGGGTTACCTCCCTCGCTGCTCCCGATACCCTTGCGAGCAGAGAGCAGGGCTTCTTTGTACAAGGCGTTGAATTGCTTCAGATCTCCCAGCACTGCTTCGGAGAAACGCCGCTGCCGATCCATTGCAATCTCCGTGGCCGACCCCGCCGGATCCTTGGACCCGACGTCCTGATGGGTGCCTCCCGGACTCTTTTTCTCGGGATCCGCATATCCGTCGGAGATCGGCGGAAGGGGGGCTTCGCTCCGGACGGTCTGCTTTTTTGTGCCCGCGTCTGAAAGTGCCTGGCCGACCGCGGCGGCGTTGATCCCGTCGCCCCATAGCTCGATGTTCTCCTTGTTGATACGGATCCTCCCGAGAGGTGCTACGGAGAGGATGGTGCGGAGTTCATCCCACGGCGGCTCCGTCGAATCGTCCGGGAAGGCCTCATTTATGATGACCAATCCCTGGAACTGGCGTACCGCCATGGTGGTCGGCTTCGGCGCCATGGCGAGCACTCTGCGGTTCACCCGCGTGGTCTCCTTGAGCATGTCCTTGATATTTTTGTGCTCTTTTGCGTAATCCGCATCGAAGATCTTGTCCTGGTCGCGCTCAGGGGCCAGCCGGATATCCAACGTAAGAAGCCCTTCGAGGAGCCTGAGGTTCTTCGGGCCGAACCCGTATGGAACTTCGAGCCACGACCTGGACTTTCCGGGCAATTTTCCCTTCTTCTTCATCCTGCGGATCTGAAAATCGTGGGCGACGCCAGAAGTCCCTGCGGCCAACTGGAGCATACCGAGGTACGGGGACATTCTCGATCCCTTGATGCATGCGATTCCCAGGCCGACATATAGCCACCCGATGAGCGGTGAATCACCGGGCTTCAGCTCTGCTATGACCCGACGGCTCTCGCTATTGAACGCCTCGTCAGCGAGAATGATTTCCGCTCGATATGAGAGTGTCAATTCCGACCGGGCAGGGTTCTGGACGGAGCAGCTCACGGTCGCCGTGAAGTAGCTGTTTCTGGAACTCTTCTCGACCTCACGCCGGAAGGCGACTTTTCCCTCGCTCACGCCCGCTTCGACGATCATCGAACACATCTGGCGGCGCACGGCCGCCAGTGTTTTCATCAGAAATGGAATTTCATCGCCCCTGAATGATCTCGCAAGTGACCCGTTGCCTGTGCTTATGGAGCAGTTGATGACAGGTTCCTGCTTGGAAATCCTCTGCTCTACGTCATCCAGCGTCAAATACTCGGTTTCCGATCCGGAATCGTCATCCATCCGTCCGCCCGTCATGGCGTCAGCTTCAAGTGAATACGGTGGATCCGGGTCGGGCGACCGGTGGAAGTCGGAGCCGTTCGGTCTCCGGTAGGCCGAGCAGGCCGCTTTCCACCAGATCTCATCGGTCGGAAGTCCGCTCAGTCTGCTGTCGGAGTTCATGAGACCGTGGATGGTCGTCGATCGCATTTGCGCCAGCTGCAACCAATGGTACATTCCCATTCCGCGCTGTCTGCCTGCAAGGAATCCGGCAAGGTCGGAAATGGATGCCTCGCTCGCCTTTCCCCCATATTCTAGAAAGTCGCGGATAATGGCCTCGTCGTCGTCGGTCCAGGTGCGCCAGTGGGTTGTTGCAGCCAGTACTTCGTGCCACCATTGATGACACTCGACTCCCGTCCAGGGCGCAGCGTCGAGATCTTTTCCCAGCTGCATGTCCTGCACTGTCCGAGATTCCTTCGCAGCGCACCAGAGCCAGTTCCGGGCATCTGGGGAGTCCGGCCAGTCCGGCTGCTTGACGGCAGGGTCATCCGCACTCGTCAGGACTGTTGTCAGTCCGCGCTCGTCGTCAACCGTCCAAGTCATTTTTCAGCTCCAGCGGAGGGGCAGCCGTGGCACTGGAATCCTGCCGGTGGCACGGCGTCCGGTACCGCCCGATCGGACAGGAAATGGTGAAGACTCGGGCCGCCATCGGGCACCGCCGACCTCGTTCCGTCGACGGCCGGCCTTCGGACGGGGCGGTGCCGGGGCGGCCCTTCGCCGGGGCCGGAGGTGATAAAACAGTTTTCCTTTAAACCACTATGATGGGGGCGTGGCGCGTCACAGCACACAGTCGAGGGAGTTCAGGTGACCGAAGCGGCGACAACCCCGTCCGGCAGACGTGTCAACATCGACAAGCAGGCCCCGCAGGCCTTCCGAGCCCTGCTCGCCACCGCCGAGACCGTCCGCAGGATCGCAGCCGAGGCCGGGATCGACCGGCGGCTGACCGAACTCGTCAATCTGAGGGTCTCCCAGCTCAACGGCTGCGCCTACTGCCTGGACGTGCACACCGGAGCCGCCCTGAAGGCCGGCGAGAGCGCCCGGCGGCTCGGAGTGCTGGCGGCCTGGCGCGAGACGGAGGTGTTCACGGTCCGCGAGCGGGCGGCCCTCGCGCTGGCCGAGGCGACCACCCACCCCGCCGACGCGGTGGCGCAGGAGGCCGCGTACGGCGCCGCCCGGCAGGTGTTCACGGCGGACGAGATCTCCGCGGTGATCTGGGTGGCCATCGCCATCAACGCGTTCAACCGGGTCTCCATCCTCAGCAGGCACCCGGTCCGGCCGGGTGCCACCCGCTGAGGCCGGGCGGCCTCCGACCGGCCCGGCACCGAGCCGTGGGGCCGCCGACGACAGGCCGGGTCCGGGCAGTGGCCCCGGCGGCCGGGACAAGGAGATCCAGTTGATGCCTCGTAGATTCACGGTGTCCGACAGTGTTGTCATCCGGGTCGGCCCGCACGAGGTCTACCGCCATGTCGCGGATCCTTCCCGGATGCGCGAATGGAGCCCCGAGAACACCGGGGCCACCGTCCACGGGAATGCCGAACGCATCGGTGTCGGCACCGTGTTCGACGGCACGAACAGGCGTGGGCCCGTCCGCTGGACCACGCGCTGCATCGTCACGGCGGCGGAGCAGGACCGGTTGTTCGGCTTCCGGGTGTGTGCGATCGGTATCCGCAAGCCGCGCCTGCCCGTTCGGATGGCCGGCTGGGAGTACCGTTTCGAGGCGGTCCCGGAGGGCACCCGGGTGACCGAGACCTGGACCGACGAGCGGCGCAGGTGGCCCGGAGCCGTCGTCCAGGTGTACGACCGGATCGCCACACGGGGATCCACCTTCGCGGAATTCCAGGTGGGAAACATCCGCAGCACCCTGCACAACCTCAAGGCCGCCCTTGAGCGGTCCGACGTCGCTTGAAAGCCTCCCGCCGGAGGGGTCAGCCCACCTCGCTCTCCTGTCGCCACAGGAGTTCCGTCAGTCTCTCCAGCCCGGCCGCCAGATGGCGGCGGTAGGTGCTCATCGGCAGCCCGAGCAGGTCGGCGGCGCGCTGCTGGCTCCCGGCGGGCTGGAGATAGGTGTGGTGCAGCGCCCGGTAGGCACGTCGGTCCAAGGGGGAGGCCTCCAGTTGCGCAGCTGCCCCCAGGATCACACGGCGCAGCGTCGCGGCGGTGTTCCCTCCGTCGTCGCCTGCCGTTCGGGTGACGACCAGGCGTGAGCGCAGCAGATCGGCGCGGGCGAGACCGTCGGCGCGTCCCAGCCCCCGCAGAGCCTGCCGGATACCGGCGGCGAATTCCTCGTGGGACAACAGGCGGGTGGCCTGCGGGGGCGGTGGGGCGGTCACCGACCAGGGGTCGGCTGCGGACTGGCGGGGGCTGAGCAGGTTCAGCCAGCTGAGCGGCGGGGTCCGCCGCCAGTCGTGGACGAACACGCCGAAGTGGCGGCCGCCCACGGTGAAGTCGGCCGCGGGCGCCCGGGCGAAGTCGACGTAGGCGCAGGCCTCCTCCCACCGCTGCGGGTCGGCGAACGGGAGAAGGGTCAGCGCGGGCGGCCGGTGGACGAGATAGTCGTGGGTCAGCCGCAGCGTGATCAGGAGTTGGACCTCGGATGCGTCCTGGTAGTGCTCCGCACTCATCCAGTACCGCACCAGCAGGGCCTTCTCACCCTCGCGCAGGTCGCCGCCGGATCCGTCGAGCAGCCAGGCCCTGGCGGCGGCGGCCGCCGGGTCGGCGGGTTCGGCCGGGCCGGCTTCGCGGCCGAGGGTGAGGGTGGTGCTGTACCCGGCCGGTGGACCGCCCGGTTCACGTACCACGCTGGTGGTGGCGGCCGGATCGGTGCTCCAGGCGGTGAGCAGGTCGGCCGAGGGAACGCCTTCGTGGCGCCGGGTCATCGCGTACAGCGCCGGCAGGTCCCGCTCGGCGGCGGGTAGTACGGTCAGCCGTTCCCAGCCCAGGGGCTGGAGGCTGCGGCGGGCGGCGGTGCCGTCGAGCAGCGGGGCCAGCAGCGCTGCGACGGATTGGTTCTCGCGGTGGAGGAAGGCGAAGTCGGTGAGCACCGACCGCTGCCGGGTGGTGTCCCCGCGGTCGAAGAACTGCTGGTAGTAGGCGGCCGCGCGCTTGTTGAGCGCGGCTCGTCGGTCGGGGTCGCGCCAGCGCAGTTCGGCGTCCAGGGCGCGGCGGACGAGGTCGTGCGGGGACAGGCCCCGCGAGCCGCAGTGGACGGCGGACAGACCGCGGAGCCAGTCGAACAGATCACGTGCGTCGGGCACGTCGAGCAGCTCGGCGAGCAGCGGCTCGGTGGTCACCAGAACCTGGGCACAGGCCTCCAGCGCGCCCCGGTGCGCCGCGGAGGGCACGGTCTCCAGCAGTCGTGCCAGCAGCCCGTGCACCACGCTGGGCGAGTCCGTCAGCCGGAGCAGGCCACTGCCGGTCTGCCGCCACAGGTCGGCGGCCAGCGCCAGCGCGAGGGGATGCCCGCCGGTGGCCTCCACCACGGGGCCGTGGTTCCGGTCGGGTACACCGTGCCGCCGCAGCAGTTCGCCGCTCTCGGTCCGGTCGAAGTGGCCCAGCCGCACCGGGTGCAGCAGTCCGTGCCAGGCCGGATCGGTACGCCATTCCAGGGGCGGTTCGGCCCGGCTGGCGAGCACCACCAGGGCGTCCGGCCGCAGAGCGGGCAGCAGGTGCTCGCTGATGATCGCGGGATCCTCGACGACCGGGTCGGCGGCGTCCAGGAGAAGAAGGAGGGCCGGTGTCCCGGCCAGCGAGGCCAGGTACCCGTCGTCGCCGAGTTCGCGGGGCAGCGGCCACGCGGTGGTGCGTCCGGCGGCGGCACCCTGCCGGGCGAAGTGGTGCAGGAGCGTGCTCTTGCCGACCCCGCCCGGTCCGTGGATGTGGACGACCGCTCCGGCCGGCCGCCCGAGCAGCTCCGCGAAGACCGCGTTCTCGGTCCGTCGGCCCACGAACCCCCGGTCACGCCCGTTCACCAGCCGGTCGGCCAGCCGTTCCGCCAACACCTCACCCCGCCCCATCCGGCACATGACCGCAGCTCCGGCAAAGACCGCAGCCAGTCTCCGGGGGCGCGCGGAGGGGAGTCAACCGGCGCGCGGGCGCACACCCGCCCTCGTGGGCCTCGGAGGTTCCGGCCGTTGCACGGGGGACCCGCCGGCGGCCGCCGGGGCCGGCGCGGCGGCTCCGCGATCTTGTCCCGGGTGGTCGGCCGGTGAGCGCCGTGAGCGGGAAACGGCCTGGAACCGGGCAGATGATGGACTGTCAGGTGGATGGAGCCCGTCGATACCTTCAGGACGTCGCAAGGCCCACGGGCCGACCGGCACCGGACAGGCCCGACGATCTCGCGCCGACAGGCCGCGCGCGGAGTTCCAGGGTCACGGAAGCATCGGAGAGGACATCTCATGGCACTCACCCACGCCCGCCGGCGCAGCACGCGCATCGCCACCGCACTCACCGTGGCGGCGGCCAGCTCGCTGGCCCTGCTGGCCACCGCCGGTACCGCCTCCGCCAACCAGTTCTACGGCGGCACCCTCCACCCCGGTGAGCAGCGCTGCGTGCAGCAGTACGCGGGGTACCAGGTCCGCGGGGACGGGCAGGCCACTGGACAGGGCGCCAAGTTCAAGATCCAGTACAACGGTGTCACGGTGCCCGGAACCGGATCGACCGGTCTGGTCAGCGCCTGGGCCGCCGAACTGCGCAGCAGCTACGGCACCTTCCCCGGCCCCGGCTACTACACGGCCTGCGTCACCAACAACGGCACGGCCGACACCAACGTCCGGCTGCAGCTGCGGACCGACGGCGAGTTCAGCTGAGACACGCCCGTCCGCGTCGCCGGCCGGCGACGCGGACGGGCATCGGCAGGGCCGCCACCCGCCGCGGTCCCGCCGATCGCGCACCGATCCTGCGTCAGACCGGGGCCTGCCACCGCGACTCCACCGCGCGGGCCGGTCAGGGCAGGAGTACGGCATGCAGGCACCGGTGCTGACCGCCGGAGGGCGTCAGGACCAGCGCTGTCTCTCCGGTGATCTCCACCGTCAGGCTCCCGGCGGCATCCGCGCAGATGAGTCCGCCCCCGTCGCCGAGGGCACCGGTGGTGTGGACGGTGATCACTTCCGGGGCGGCATGGGTTCCGGGGGCGCTGGGGACGGTGATTGCGAAGCGCTGGACGTCGGCCATGTGGATCGGCCTCCTCCGTGAGCCGGACCCGGCCCGGATCCATGCTGCGGATCGCCCGGTGGCTCCATGGTAACCACCGGGCCGGGTGACGGCGGAGGCGGCCGGACGGGTCCGAAGGTGCAGACACCACCCGGTGTGCCGCGGCGACTTCGAGGGTGCCCACGCGCTGCATGGTGGTGACGTACGCCCGGCGTTCCGGTGGCCAGCAGGTCGCATTCAGCCGCCGTACACGCCGTTTCAAGGTCTCACCAGCAGAGTTGCGCTCCGTGCCTACCTCACTCTCGCGTACCGGCGTCGCCTCGGTGTGCGCCGGGGCTCTGACGTTCTCAGGGCTCGTCCTCACAGGGATGGTCGCCGCACAGCCCGCGGCCGCCGCAAACCCCACCGGCTACCAGAACGTTCGGATCAACGAGGTCACCTCCTCGAACAACGACACCGTCGAGCTGTACAACGCCGGCTCGACCGCGGTGAGCATCAGCGGCTGGAAGATGTCCGACGACGGCTTCTCACCCCAGTCGTTCAGCCCGTCCGCCACCACGATCCCGGCCGGCGGCTTCGTCACCTTCAACTCGCCCAAAGGCCTCGGCGACGCGGACAAGCTGGTGATCTACACCGCCGGCGGCACACTGGTCGACCGCGTCGAGTGGGCCACCGACAAGGCGAAGCCGGCGATGGCGCGCTGCGGCGGCGACGGCACGGGGACATGGGTGACCACCACCGCGGCGACCACCTTCGGCGCCCCGAACAGCGCCGGCTGCCCGGCGTCGCCACCGGCGGCGAGCCGGGTGCGGATCAACGAGGTCACCTCGAACGGCGCCGACACCGTGGAGCTGTACAACGGCGGTACGAGCGCGGTCGGCATCGGGTCGTGGAAGTACGTCGACGGCGACACCGGCCACTCCCCGGTCTCGATCTCCTCCTCCTCACCGAGCGCCGGCAGCATCCCCGCGGGCGGCTACCTCACGTTCGACTCCACCCTCGGCCTGGGCGACAACGACTCGCTCCTGCTCCTCGACGGCAGCGGCAACACCGTCGACTCGGTGACCTGGACGACCGACGGTGCCAAGCCGTCGGACGAGCGCTGTGCCGACGGCACCGGCTGGTTCCGGACCTCCGTGACCGCGACGCCCGGCAGCGCGAACTCCTGCTCGGGCAGCGGCGGTGGCGGTGGCGGGCAGACCGGCCACCTGCTGGGCGGCGGCGGCTCGCTCACCGGCGGCTGCACCCCCGAGGCCGCCACCGGTACCGGTAGCGCCCCGGCGGGCACGGCGGCGTGGCCGGGCGGCCTGGACGTCACCATCGCCGACGACGTCTGCGCCTTCACCACGTCCACCGGCCCCGAGGGACGCGACGTGAGTGGCCTGGCATTCGACCCGGCGACCCCGTCGGTGCTGTGGGCCGCCAAGAACAAGAACTGGCTCTACAAGCTGGTCAAGAGCGGCAGCACATGGATCCCGGACCCCTCCTGGAGTGCGACCGGCAAGCAGATCCGCTTCGCGGGCGGCTCCGGCCAGCCCGACGCCGAAGGACTGACGGTCGGCGGCAACGGCCACATCTACGTGACCTCCGAGCGGGACAACACCGACAACACGGCGCCCAAGGACACCGTCATGGAGTTCGACCCGGCTGCCACCGGATCGACCCTCACTCCGGTCCGCCAGTGGGACATGACCTCGCAGTTCCCCCAGCTCGACACCGGTAGCAAGGACGACGCCAACCTGGGCTTCGAGGGCGTCGGCTACGTGCCCGACGGCTGGCTGACCGCGAACCACTGGACCGACCCGCTCACCGGCGCCGCCTACGACCCGGCCGCCTACCCGCTGCACGGATCGGGCCTGTTCTTCGCAGGCCTGGAGTGGGACGGCACCCTGCACGTGTACGGCCTGAACTCCGACGGCACGTTCACCACCTTCGGCGCGATCGCGACCGGCAAGGTCTCCGTGACGGACGTGATGTTCGACGCCGGCACCCAGCGCCTCGTCGCGAGCTGCGACAACACCTGCGGCGAGACGCACACCTTCATGAAGATCAACGCCGCCGGTGCGATCGTCCCGGACGTCACCTACACCAACCCGGCCGTCATGCCGGCCGACAACCTGGAGGGATTCGCGCTCGCGCCGACCTCGACCTGTGCCGACGGCTCCCGCGAGGCGGTCTGGTCCGACGACGGCATCTACGGCTTCGGCCCCGGGAGCACCTCCTACGGGCACGCCCTCTACAGCGGCACCTTCCCCTGCTGAGCCCGCCACCGCACGGCTACGAGGCTCCCGGCAGCCGAGGTCACGACCGACCTCGCCGACTGCCGGGAGCCTCGTCGTGCTCGGCCCGGGCCGCAGCCGTACACGCCGACCCGGTGCGGAGGCCGTGAGGTCCGGCAGACGACCAGCCTGCGTCAAGCGCCTCCACGGGCAGGCGGGCCGAGCTCTGCGGCCAGGGCGGCTCGCTGCTCCTCGAGAGCGGACCTGGCGGTCGGACGGTACGCCAGGATCTGCCGGGCCAGCGCACCCACACGTGGCTGGGCCACATCCCCGGACGTGGCGAGCATCTCCAGCTCCGCGCACAGCGAGGCCAGTTGCTCCAGCCCGAAGGTGCGGCAGTTGGATTTCAGGGTGTGGGCGGCCCGGCGCGCGGAGTCCGCATCCGCATGCCGGACACCCTGCTGGATCTCTTCGACGAGAGTGGTGAGCTCGCCCAGGAAGGCGTCCACCAGGTCGATGGCGGACTCGGTGTCGAGTGCGTCGGCGAGCATTCTGATCGCTTCGGGGGCGATGACGGGTTGCGGGGTGGCCATGGATTCTCCACGAGGTCGTCGGCGGGCCCGGGCCGACCTCGGGTTCCGGTGGCTCGGCGCGCCACCGCGCCGTTCTGCTGCCCCCAAGTCTGAGGTGCGGGCCCCGGGTCCGCATTCACCGGTCGGGTAGTTCGTGGTCCCCCCAGACACTGCCCCCCCGGGTGCACGATCGCGCCGAACTCGCGGGGTGATGTGCGTCACAGTACTCATCACCCCTTGATAACGCGGGGGAAGCACAAGAGGCGTGGAGAGTGACGATGCGGCGGCTCCTTCGGACCAATGGCAGACACGGCAAGATGCTTCTCCCGGCCGGCGTTCTCTGCGCCCTCCTCGCCGTCGGCGGATGCCAGAGCGGGGGTTCCGGCCAGGCGGGAGGATCCGGCTCGGCCGGCACGAGCCTGTCGGCCGCCGAGATGACCGCAGACCTGGCCCGCAACGCCAAATCCATCACGGAGTACCCGGCCGTCCCGCCGCTGGACGGCGGAGTCGCGGCCCTGAAAGGCAAATCCGTCTGGTACATCCCCATCGGATCCAGCATCCCGATCGCGAACGCCGTCGGCTCCGCGATGGATTCGGCGCTCGCCACCGCCGGCGTCGAGATGCACGTCTGCGACGGACGACTGCTGCCCGACACGATATCCGCGTGCATGTCCCAGGCCGTCGCCCAGCACGCCGACGCCGTGGTCACGGGCTTCATCGACTACTCACTCGTACCGACGGCCTTCGACGGCCTGGTGTCCAACAACATCAAGGTGCTGGTCGCAGGCGAAGCCCCGAGCGGAGGACGCACGTCATCCCCGCAGCTGGCCTTCTACGACGCGACGCCGTCCTTCGTGCACGCGGAACACCTCGCGCTGGAATCGGTCGTCTCCGGCAGCGCCGGCAAGGCCAAGATCCTCTACATCGGGATCACCAACTCCTCGCTGACCCGGAACATCGCCAAGGACGCCAAGGACTACCTCGCCCGGCAATGCGCGGGCTGCACCGTCAACTCGGTCGACTACGCCACCGCCGAGATCGCCAAACTGCCCTCACGGGTCAGCGCCGCGCTCCTGCAGTACCCGGACACCGACCACGTGGTGGTCGAACTCGACTCGGGCGCCAACGCCACCATCCAGGGCATCCAGGCCGCGGGCTTCTCGGACAAGGTCCAACTGGTCTCGGTCAGCGGCAACCTCGACGCACTCCAGCGGGTGAAGGCCGGGGACCAGCCGATCGACGTGGGCCTGAGCCCCGTCCACATCGGCTGGTCCTACGCCGACGGAGTCCTGCGGATGCTGGCCGGAAAGCCGGTGGCAGCGGTATCGACCCCGCCACGGGTCTTCACCAAGGACAACATCAACACGCTGACACTGACCGACCAGGCGTACGCGACCAACGTCTGGTACGGCACGGACGCCTACCAGGACACCTTCCACCGGGCCTGGGGACTGTCCTGATGGCCGCTGCTCCCGGCGCCCCCGCCCCGAGACTCGAAGTGCGCGGCCTGTCCAAGACCTTCGCCTCGGTGCGGGTCCTGCAGGACGTCCACCTCGACATCGCACCCGGTGAGATCCACGGGCTCGCCGGACACAACGGGTCCGGCAAGTCGACACTGGTGAAGATCCTCGCCGGCGTCCACGCGCCGGACCCCGGCGCCTGCATCAAGCTCGACGGCCACCCACTCCGCCTCCCGGTCCGTCCCGGCCAGGCCCACGCGGCCGGCCTCGGCGTCGTGCACCAGGACCTCGGACTGCTGGACGAACTGAGCGTCGCCGACAACATCTGTGTCGGAGGCTTCCCGGTCCGGCGCTGGACCAGAAGCATCGACCGCGCTGCCCGCGACCGTCTTGCCGAGCAGGCCCTGGCCCGCCTCGGCGTCCGCGCCGACCCGTGCCGGCGGGTCGCTTCGCTGCCCGCCGCACACCAGGCCGCGGTCGCGACGGCACGAGCGGTCCGCGACCACCGCCCCGGCAGCGGCCTGCTGGTCCTGGACGAGTCCACCCGGGCCTTCACCGGACCCGACCGGGAGCACATCCACGCCTTCCTCCACAGGATCTCCGAGGAAGGCGGCTCGGTGCTGCTGGTGAGCCACAGCCTGCCCGAACTGCTGCGCACGGCGGACCGTATCAGCGTGCTGCGCGACGGCCGGCTCGTCGCGACCGGCCGGCCGACGGCCGGTCTGACGGAAGCCGAGCTCGCGCACTTGATGCTGGGGCGGCGCGACGTCCTGGCCACCGATCCGCCGGAGCGGACCGTGGCGCCCGGCACACCCGGGGCCGCACAGGTCCGGGTGGCTGCGCTCGACGGCGGCCGGATCCACGGGGTCGCACTGACGGTGGGCCGGGGAGAGATCGTCGGGGTCGGCGGGGTGCCCGGAAGCGGGTTCGAGGACATCCCGCGTCTGCTGGCAGGGGCGATCAGGGCGCGCAGCGGCGAACTGACCGTCGGGGACCGGCGACTGGACCTGACCCGGGCGAACGTGCGGGCCTGCCTGCGAGCGGGCGTGGTCCTCGTCCCGGAGCGCCGCGACCTCGAAGGACTGGCCTATGACATCGACGTCCGCGACAACATCTGCCTTCCCTCACTGCACGGCCGCGGCCGCCCGGGATTCTTCAGCCTCAAGCGGCAGAGCGACCTCAGTACGCAGGCCCTGCAGGGGCTCGACATCCGCCCGGCGAACCCCGACCGCTTCACGGTCGGCATGCTCAGCGGCGGCAACCAGCAGAAGGTGCTGCTCGCAAAGTGGTTCGCCACGACGCCCGAGCTGCTGATCCTCCACGAGCCGAGCCAGGGCGTCGACGTGGGGGCGCGCAGCGACATCCTGCGGGCCCTGCGCAAGGTGGCCGACGCCGGGACCTCCGTACTGGTCGTCAGCGGCGAGCCCGAGATCCTGGCGAGGCTCTGCGACCGGGTGCTGGTCCACCGTCCCGATGACGGCGGGCTGACCCAGCTCGACGCGCCCGGTGACGTCGAGGCCGCCCTGGAACGGCTGCACTCCACCGGATCCACGGCACAGGAGACCACCTGATGGCGCGCAGCCCCCGCGCCGCGGACCGCGTCGACGGCGCCGCCCGGTCCGGACCGGACCGGGGTCCGGCCGCGAACGGGCTGTCGATCAAGATGGGCGGTCTCGCGGCACGCTACGGCCTGCTGGCCATCTGGGCTCTCATGATCATCGTTTACGGCTGTCTTATCCCCGACCGGTTCCTCGCCCTCTCGACCCTGCAGACCATCGTGGGCACGCAGTCGTCGCTGCTGTTCCTCTCCGTCGCGGTCCTGTGCCCGCTGCTGGTCGGCGAGTTCGACCTGTCCTCCGCCTCCGTGATGGGCCTCGCCGCGACGCTCGTCCCGGTGGTGGCCGAGCGGACCGACGTCTGGACGGCCTGCGCGGTCGCCATCGCGGCGAGCGGACTGTGCGGTGTGCTCAACGCCCTCCTCGTCGTCCGCCTCGGCGTCCCGTCGTTGATCGTCACACTCGGCAGCGGAAGCCTCTACCTCGGGCTCGCCGAAGCCCTGTCACCGTCCGGTGCGGTGTCCCTCCAGGACAAGCGGCTGTCCCACCTCGTGACGACGAAGATCGCGGGACTGCCGCTGTCGTTCTTCTACTGCCTCGTCCTGTGCGCGGCCATGACCTATGTGCTGACCTGGACCCCGCTGGGACGCAGCATCGTGTTCGTCAGATCGAACCGGGAGGTGGCCCGGCTGGCCGGCGTCAACGTGGGGGCGCTGCGCGCCACGGGCTACACGCTCGGCAGCGTGATCGCCGGCCTGTCCGGTGTCGTCCTGGTCGGCACGGTGGGCGGCTTCGACCCCAGTGGCAGCCCCGCGTACCTGCTGCCGGCGTTCGCGGCCGCGTTCCTGGGTACCGCCGTGGTCGATCCCGGCAGGTTCAATCCCATGGGTACGCTCCTGGGCGTCTACTTCATGGCGACCGGAATCATCGGGCTGCAGCTTCTCGGCTACACCGGCTGGGTCCAGGAGGCCTTCTACGGAGCGGGCCTCATGGTCGCCGCCGTGTTCACCACTCTGCTCAACCGCACCGGCGGCGGCCCGGCCCGGTCGCTGACGGCCTGATTCCGGCGCACATCACGGCCGGGAATGTGCCCGAGCGGGCAGCCCATCGAGGCAATGGAACTGCTCGATAGGATACGCGCCGACGATGATCCCGGGTCACGCGGGAGCGATAGTCGGTGTCGAACGTGGATTATCCGAGAATTTGACCCCAAGGGAAAGCGTGCAGGTGGCGTCGGTGGAAATTGACTACGTTGGCATGTATAAGATAATGGATGACCTGGTCACCGAGAGGCGGTCGCTCCAGCTGGCTCGCGACAAGCTGAACTCGGTGACATCTGTCCGGGAGAACATCGAGGAAGACCTGTGGTCGGCGTTCGGCATGCCCGAGAGCGGTAATGACAGAATCACGCGCCAAGGGTCGCCCGAGGTCCTCGAAGCGGCCAGTGTTCTGGGGTACATGTACGAGTCCATCGATGAGGTCGTCGACAGGGTCGAGACCGCGCTGGGAATGCTCGAAGAGGCTACCCTCGAATATGAGAACCTGAAGAACATCGGCAGGTCTATGAATGTTCGAACCGTCTGGCTGGAGTTCATCCTCAGTGGTGCATCCAGCGGAGGGGCCGGATCGTTCTGGGGGTTTCTGGCGATGGCGTCGAGCCTCATCGACCCGGCTGTCAACAATGCTTCGTCGATATATTCAATGGCTGCCAAGGCTCCTAATGGCGGCACTTTCGCCGAGTCCCGGGCAAGGGATATCTGGAACAAGCTGACCGGCCAGAAGGCGGAGATCGAACGAATCTCCGCCAGGGTTGAGGCCGTCTACCTCGCGCTGAGGGACTGGGAGGAGAAGAACCCGAAGCACTGACTCGTCCCGGGCCGGTGCCCGCCGCCGTCACCTGCCGTCGTGAAGACCGTGAGCCGGCCCGGGTGCCGCTACAGCCCCAGTTGCTGGCTCAGGAGGTAGTAGTAGAGCCCCTGATTGGCCATCAGTTCGTCATGGGTGCCCTGCTCGACCACGCGGCCCTGTTCGAGCACGACGATCCGATCGGCATTGCGTACCGTCGAGAGCCGGTGGGCGATGACGATCGAGGCGCGGCCCTCGAACAGCCTGGCCATGTTGTCCTGGACGGCGTGCTCGGACTCGCTGTCGAGCGAGCTGGTCGCCTCATCGAAGATCAACACCGGTGGGCGCGGGTAGACCGCGCGAGCGATCGCGATGCGCTGGCGCTGACCGCCGGAGAGCAGCAGACCGCTCTCCCCGATCTTCGTCTCGTAGCCGAGCGGCAGCCGTTGGATGAAGTCGTGGGCGGCCGCGATGCGTGCCGCCCAGGCGACCCGATCCATGTCCGGCTCGTCCTGGCCGAAGGCGATGTTCCGGGCGATCGTGTCCTCGAACAGGTGGTTCTCCTGGAGTACGAAGCCGATGTGGCGCCGTAGGTCGCGGTGGTCCAGCTCGTACAGGTCGGTCTCGTCGTAGGTGATCGTGCCGCTCGTCGGTTCGAGGAGACCGGCGAGGCACTTGATCAGGGTCGTCTTGCCGGAACCGCTGCGACCGACGATCGCGACGGTCTGACCGGGCCTGACGTCGAGATCGACGTGCTCCAGGATCGGCGGACCCCCCGGCCCGCCGTAGCTGAAGCCGACGTCGTGGAACCTGATCCGCCCGTCCAGCACCGGCACCGCCCGCAGGCGGCTGTGGTCCTCGCCCTGTTCGGGCTCGTGTTCGGTGATGTCGGTCAGACGACCGAGCAGGATGCCCGAGTACTGCAGCTGGTCCCACAGCGCCACCAGGAACACGATCGGCCCGTTGGCGAGCAGCACGAGCGAGTTGAAGGACACCAGGCCGCCGATGGTGAGGCCGCCGTTGAGCACCTCGAGTGCGCCGATCCACAGGAACAGCGCCAGCGAGACGAACGACACGAGCTGGACCGAGCCCTCGTAGAGCATCATCGTGAAATCGGCCCTGAACAGCCGGCGCGCCAACTCCTTGAACTGCGTGAGCATCAGCCCCCGCAGCGCCTGTTCGGCGCCCATCGCCTTGACGGTCTCGATGCCCCTGATCGCGTCGATCTGGCGTGACTGGTAGCGGCCGTACGACTCCTCGAGGCTGTCGAACAGGGGCTTGATACGGCGGGTGGAGTACCGCATCAGACCGGCGTACACGGGCACACCGGCGGCGTAGACGAGCGCCAGCACAGGGTTGAACACGAACATCAGCGCCAGGGCCGCGATGACCTGGGTCGCCGCGGTCAGGGCCTCCACGCCGGTTTGGACGATCAGCTGCCGCACCTGCCGCACGCCGTCCAGACGCCTCCCGATGTCCCCGATCCGGCGCGAATTGAAGTAGCTCATCGGCAGCGCCAGCAGCCGCCCGGTCAGGAAGTCGAGCGCGGCCGTGTCGATCCGGACGGTCATCCGACTCAGGATGTAGCGCTGGACGACCGTGGCGGCGGTCGCGACCACGATCGCCGCGAGCATCCCGAGGACGATCATGTTCAGCAACCCGTAGTCCCGGTCGGCGAGCACACGGTCGACGACCACCGCCGACAGGACGGGGATGAACAACCGCGTCGCGGCACCGACGAACGACAGGCCCAGCGCCCGCAGCAGGGTCCCCCGGTGCGGCCCGAACAACTGCAGGAACCAGCGCGCGCTCGGTTGCGCCTCCGGCTGCTCCCGGAACCCCTCGCCGGGCGCGAACAGTGCGGCGAACCCCGACCAGTTCTCGAGGAACTCCTCCATCCGGACCCGGCGGAGACCGACCGCGGGGTCGGCGATCCGGGCGTACTTGGCGTTGCTGTCGTACAGCACGACCCAGTGGTTGCCCCGGTAGTGGACGACCGCCGGCAGCGGCAGCTGATCCAGGCGGGTCTTGGAGGCCTTCAGGGTGGCGCTCGTCAGCCCCAGGGCCTCGGCGCCGTGCGCGAGGCCGTTCAGGCTGGTGCCGTCGGGCCCGGTCCGGACCGCGTCGCGCACGGCGCCGAGGCGCACCTTGCGCCCGAAGTACCGGCAGACCATGGCGAGACAGGCGGCCCCGCAGTCGGCCTCGTCGATCTGCCAGACATGCGGGAAGCGCCTGATCCGCCGCTCGGGCCGGGTGAACCGGTCCTCCAGGTCATGCTGCTCGTCCACCTCGACATCCGGCCCGGAGCCCTCGGCCCGCTGCCGCTGTTCCGTCGTCCCGGCCGGCAGCAACTCCTCCGAGAAGTCGGGCGGCACCCTCGCCCGGTCGCGATAGTGACGGCCGGCGACCTGCTCGGCGACCCGCTCCCGGAACTCGGGCAACTCCACGAGCAACTCGCCGAACACGGCGGGTTCGAGTTCGAGCAGCTCGACGTCGCCGGTCGCCTCCACGGTCGCGGTACGGGGGACCGAATCGAACAGCGAGACCTCTCCGAAGACGTCCCCCGTCCGCAGCAGGCCCGCCTCGCGCTCCTCGCCGGACTGCTCCATCCGCACGCGCAGCACGCCGTCGAGGACGACGTACATCCCGCCGGGCGGGTCACCCTGCCTGACGACGGCCTCACCCGCGGAGAACCTCAGCGGACGGAGCCTCGCTATCAGGCGGCCGAGCGCGGTGACGGAGAGGTCGGCGAACACGTGGTGGACGCGCAGCAGGTCGCGCACGCGGTGCTCGCGAACCTGCTGTTCGAGCCCGGTCCGCACCGACGGATGGGCACGCACCAGCGCGGCGAACACCGAACTGTCGAGCCGCAGAGCGCTGACCTCGCTGCTCGCCCTGATCGTCGAGGAGCGCGTGGTGTTCTCCAGCAGTGAGACCTCGCCGAACGAATCACCCGGCCCGAGGGTGTTCAACGGCACCTCTTCACCGTGCTCGCCCCGCTTGACCGCGCGGGCGGTCCCCTCGGCGAGCACCCAGTAGCCGTCGGCCGGGTCACCCTCGCGCACGATCACGGCTCCGAACCCGAACCTGACCGGCTCGAAGCTGTCCGCCACGAGTTCGCGCACCTCCGGTGCCAGGTTCGCGAGCAGCGGGATCCCACCCAGCGGCCCGCGTGCGGCACGCGCCTCGCTAGGGGAGCTCATCGAAGACCACCCGCTCGGCGACCTCGCCCAGCCGGGCGCGCTCCAGAGCGCACTCGCGAGCGCGCTGCGCCAGCTCCGGGTCGTCGAACGAGGGCGGATGCTTCTCGAGCACCTCGACGAGCAGGTGATCCGGCCCGTACGGAAGCGGCCCGAGCAGCTGCCCCACACGCGCGCCGAGCAGCTTCGAGCGCAGTGGCTCATCGACGTGCCGGAGCTCGACCCGCCGACGCTCGATCGAGGCTCCCGCTTCGATCGCCACGTCTTCGAGGGGCCGTCCGTCCATCCTCACGCACAGAGCCGCCTCCCGGGCGACGTGCTCGCCCTTGCACGTCAGCTGCCGCACGTGCACCCGGGTCCACTCCACCTGGCGCCGTTCGAGCTCACGCCGGGCCTCGGTGTCGTCGATGCGGGACGAGAACCGCGCGTACGCGAGCTCGAGCGGGGCCAGTACATCCCCGCGCAGCGGGGCCTGCACCGCAGGAAGGCCGACTACGTCCGCCACCGCCAGGTACGCGGCCAGCCGCCGTCCCACCCGCTCGAGCGCGCCGGAGCACACGGCATGGGTCCAGGTCGCCCGCCGGATCTCATCGGGACCGGCGTCCGTCTCCCTGGCCGCCCGCTCGTCGGACAGCACCGTGCCGCGGATGTAGTCGAGCCAGCTCGGCACGTCCAGCCCGCGAAGCGCGAGCCAGCCGTGGAGCTCGTCGGCGGAGAGCAGCCGGCGCTCGTAGCGGAACCGGCGTGCTCCTTCGTCGAACCTCGCCTCCCCGAGGCTCACACCGACCGCACGAGCGTGCCCGACCGCCCGCAACGCCGCACCCGCCGCTCCTTCCGCCTCGCCCCACTCGCCCCAGACCTGCGCGGCCGCGACGAGGTCGGCCCAGGTGAACGTCCGGCCGTCGATGATCGTGAATGCCCTGTGGCGGAGTACTTCAGGTCCCACGTGCGCCCCTCTCAGCCACGGACCCGTTCCATCCCCCCAGACACGCATGCCCCCCAACGGCACCATGCCCTCCGGACTTCGGGGAGGGCACGGTCGAGCCGTCGAACGAACCATCGTCCGGCTCACCGGCCGCCGACGGCGCCACTGCTGTTGGAGCTACGGCAGATGAGGGAAGGGTCCCTTCGGCAGCTTAGGGATTGACCCCGGCGAGTCCACCGCCCTATTACTGCCACCCTTCACATCCTCAGCAGATCCTTCCTCCGGCGCGAGATCCGGCTGCATATCGACAGACTTCTGGATTTCCTTGCTCTCTTCGCGATCCTTCATGGTTCGACCCCAATCTAGGGAGGAAGTTGATGAGCTCCAGTCTCTCCCGGCCGATCTGCAATGGCAATTGACAACATGCCAAGCGTTCGTCGGCCTGACCCAGCCGGAACTGCCAACTTGAGCGGGGCTTTGAGGAGTTCCGGTCGAACGGGAATATCGATCGGGCGAATACGGCGGCAGCCGTGCAGCAGAACAGGCCCTACCGGCCGCTCGAACGGGCATTGTGTGACGGCATCACAGTCCCGGGTCGGGGCCCATTTCGGCCATTCTCGCGGGTGACTGTGGTTCACCGGTTCTGCCGAGAAGAATCTGCGGCGAGCCGGTCGCAGGCTATCGCGGCTTCCGCCCGCACACTGGGGGCGCTGTCGTCCAGCAGACGACGGACGACCGCGTCGACCTCGCCGTCGGCGGTGGGCAGGTCGAGCCGTCCCAGCATCCACACGGCCAGGCTCCTGACGAAGTCCGCGGGATCGCCGCACTCCCGGAGGAGGGCGCTCCGCGCGGTTCCGTCACCCGGATCGTGCCGGGCCAGCGATGCGGCGGCCCAGACCCTGACGTAGCCCTCGGGGTCGTCCGCCGCGGTCGCGCGCAGTGTGGCTACCACGTCCTCGCCGAGGGCCCCGCACTGGCCCAGGGCGTGGCAGGCCAGTCTGCGGGCGAGGGGGTCGGGGCTCGACAGCAGCTCGTTCCAGTGACGCGCCGGTCTCCCGAGGTATCTGCCGGATCCCGCCATCACACATCACCACCCAGCGCCTCGTTGAGGGCGAACGCCGCATTGATCAGACTGAGATGGGTGAAGGCCTGCGGGTAGTTCCCGGCGACCTCGCCGGACGGGGAGGTCTCCTCGCCGAAGAGGCCGACGTGGTTGGCGTAGGTGAGCATCTTCTCGAAGATGAACCGTGCCTCCTCCACCTCACCGGCTCTCGCCAGCGCCTCGACCAGCCAGAAGGTGCAGATGTTGAACGTCCCCTCGCCGCAGTCGATGCCGTCGGCGGCGGCGTGCCGCACGCTGTAGCGGTAGACCAGGCTGTCCGAGGACAGTTCGCGGCGGATCCGTGCGAGGGTGCCCAGCATGCGTGGGTCGCTCGGTGCGACGAATCCCACGATGGGCAGTGTGAGGATGCTGGCGTCCAGGGCGTCGGTGGCGAAGTGCTGGACGAAGGATCCCCGGTCGGGCCGGTAGCCCTCCTGCATGACCGCTTCGAAGATGAGATCCCGTTCCCGCTGGATCCTGCTCCGGTCGAGGGGGAAGCTTCTGCGGTCGGCGATCCGCAGGCCCCGGTCGAGGGCCACCCAGCACTGGACCTTGGAGTAGACGAAGTGATGGCGTCCGCCGCGGATCTCCCAGATGCCTTCGTCGGACCGGCGCCAGTTGTCGGCGACCCAGTCGAGCATCCGGACGAGGTGCGTCCACAGGTCGTAGGAGATCTTCTTGGCATCGCGGTCGTAGATCTCGACGGCTGCGAGGAGCTCACCGTAGATGTCCAGCTGGAGCTGGTCGACCGCGAGGTTCCCGACACGCACCGGCCGCGAGCCGCGGTACCCGTCGAGGTGGTCCAGGTGCGTCTCGGTCAGGTCCCGTGTCCCGTCCACCCGGTACATCAGCTGCAGCGGCGCCTTCGAGGTGGCGTCCTCGACGGCCCGCTCCTCCAGCCAGGCCATGAACTTCTCCGCCTCACCGGTGAAGCCCAGCTGCATGAACGCGATGAGGGTCAGGGCCGCGTCCCGCATCCAGGTGTAGCGGTAGTCCCAGTTGCGGGGCCCGCCGAGCTCCTCCGGCAGGCTGGTGGTGGGCGCCGCCACGATCGCGCCGGTGGGATCGTAGGTGAGGAGCTTCAGGGTGAGGATCGACCGGTTGACCATCTCGCGCCAGCGCCCCCGGTAGGTGCACTGCCCGAGCCACCTCTTCCAGAACGTCACCGTCTCACGCAACAGGTCGTCGCCGACGATCCTGGACTCGGCGGCCGTCTGTTGCAGGTCGGCGCCTTCACCCAGGAGGAAGGTCGTCGATTCCCCCTCCCCGAGGGTGAAGGAAGCCGAGACGCCGTTCAGATGACGGGCCAGCGGGAACCTGCTGCGCAGGGTGAAGGACATGCCGTCGGAGCGGAACAGCGCCCCCGGGCCGCTGATCTCGACGGTGTGCGGGTCACGCGCGAAGTTGAAGGCCGGCATGCAGTCGAGGCGGAACTCGGTGCTTCCCCTGATCGACTTCGCGACACGGACGATCTGGTGGGATCCGGGGCCGGCGCGGCCCGGGTCCACCGGCATGAAGTCGATCACCTCCCCGACGCCGGAGTCACTCAGGAACCGCGTGACCAGGACGCAGGTGTCCGGCAGGTACATCTGCTGCCGACGGAGGCAGCCGGGGACGGAGATCCTGAAGTAGCCCCCCTTCTCGTCGTCGAGGATCCTGGCGAAGACGCTGGGCGAGTCGAATCTGGGGAGGCAGTACCAGTCGATCGATCCGTCCGTCCCGACGAGTGCCGCCGAGTGCATGTCCCCGATGATCCCGTACTCCTCCACGGGCCGGTACGTCACCGGCCACCCCCTACCCGGTGTGCCGCCCCGCGCGGACGGGATCCGATCCCGGCGGCCGGGACGACGGCCCTGCGAACTGATGTGGCCATGGGTCCCTCTCCTGCGGAGGCCGTGAGTGGGACTTCATGGTGCGGTGCCGTCCGCCGGAGCGGAAAGGACTGAGAGGGCAGCCATCCGTGCCTCGATCCCCCGAGGTGCCGACCGGTCCGGCTCCTACCCGACCGTCCACAGCGTCGTCGGATTGGCCTTGCCGCGCAGCGTGATCTCGCCGACGGGCTCCAGATCCGGCGGCATGGCGGCGAGCGCCGCACGGGTGGCGTCCGAGATGAGGATGGCGCGGCTGTGGTCCTTCGTCGCCTGCTCGATCCGCGCCGCCGTGTTGACGGTGTCGCCGACCACCGTGTATTCGATGCGCCGCTGCGACCCGACGTTGCCCGCCATGACCAGACCGGAGTTGAGGCCGATGCCCATCCTGAACCCCGGGCCGTAACCGCTCTGCGTCACCCAGCGGTTGAACTCGCCGAGGGCGTCGCAGGCCATGCTGCGCGCCGCGGCCAGGGCGAGGTCGGCATGGTGGTCGTTGGTGACCGGGGCGCCGAAGACGGCCATGAACCCGTCCCCCATGTAGCTCACCAGTGTCCCGCCGTAGTCCAGGATGACGTCGCTCATCGCCCCGAGGTAGGTGTTCAGGACTCCGGTCACCGCTTCCGGCGTGCTCTGCTCGGCCCAGGTCGTGAACGAGCGCAGGTCGCCGAACATGACCGTCACGACGCCTTTGCGGCCCTCCAGCCACTGTGAGCCGTCGGGATCGGCCAGCAGGTCGTCGGCGACCTTCTCGGGCACGAATCGGCAGAGCATCGACCGCATCCTCGCGAACTCCCGGTCCCGCAAGTACTTGCGCTCCAGGATGGCGCGGCTCCTGGCCTGCAGGAGCGTCCGGCTGATCGGCTTGGTGACGTAGTCGTCGGCACCGAGCTCGATGGCCCGGACGACACTGTCCATGTCGTCGAGTCCCGAGACCATCACGACCGGCAGGTCGGCCGTCCGCGGCGTGGACCGGATGCCCCGGAGAACGTCGAAGCCGGTCGCTTCCGGCATCTCGATGTCCAGGAAGACCATGTCGACGGCCGACGTCTCCAGGTACGCCAACCCCTCCCTGCCGTTCACGGCTTCGACGGTCGTGTAGCCCTCCCGCTGCATCATCCGGCTGAGCAGCATGCGGTTGACGGGGTCGTCGTCGACGATCAGGACCTGGGGACGTCTGTCCTGCATGTGCTGTGCCTCCTGTCCCGGGCCGGTCGCCCTATTCGTGGCCCGGTGGGCCGGTGAGGGCCCGCTGAAGGTCGGTACGGATGTAGCTTTCCGCCTGGTGGACGACTCTGCGGGCCACCTTCGGCTGGGCGCGCAGGACCTCCATGAAGGTCGTCTTGTCGAGGCGGAAGAGTTCGCAGCGGGTCTGCGCCGTCACCGTCGCGGACCGGGGTTCGTCGAGGAACAGGCTGCGCTCGCCGAAGAAGCTCCCTTCCTGCAGACTCCTGATCCGCTGCCGGCCGTTGCTGACGGCGACCTCGCCTTCGGCCACCAGGTACAGGGCGTGGCCGGGTTCGCCCTTGGTGATGATCGTCGCGCCCGCCGGGTAGGAGACGGGTTCCAGCGCGAGCGCCAGGTTGTGCTGGAACTTCGCGTTGGTCCCGTGGAACAGCGGAACCTTGTCGAGCACGGAGTTGCGGAGCATGAAGCCGTCGATCCCGGTGCCTTCCAGCGTGCCTCCCGGTGAGCGCGCCTGGCGGCCGTAGACGAGCACGCACAGCAGCAGGTTGACGGCGATGAACAGGGTCGGCGCGAACGAGAGCAGACCACCGGCGGAGAAGCCGGTCCGGACGCCCCAGCTGACCAGACAACCGATGAGGATGACCAGGCCGACGGCAGCGACGAAGGTGTTGTCCCGAAGCGCCTGCCCCATGCTGGGCCGGGTCTCGAAGCCCTTTGCCGTGACCCGCCAGCCCTGCTTGACGCCGAACAGGAAGTTCATTGCGGACCGCATGCCCACCAGCAGGGTGAAGGTCCTGACGGCGAAGACTCCCGCGTAGAGGTCGAAGAGCCGGCTGGCCAGCGGTGATCTGAGCCGTCTCGTATAGCGGACGTAGACGAGCCATGCGGAGGCGAGCGGCGGGGCGAGCAGCATGAACCAGGTGAGGGCCGCGGCATGGCCGACCGGGAAGCAGAAGAACCAGAGCACGCTCAGCGGGAAGAAGACGGCGCCCGTCACGTAGCCGACCATGGACAGCACCAGATCGACCTTCTCCAGGACGGTGAAGCCCCTGGTGGTGAGGATCCGGTGGAAGCGCTTGAAGAGGACCTGGAAGGTGCCGTAGGCCCAGCGCCGGTACATGGTCTCCAGTGAGCGCAGGGAGCTGGGGACCCACTCGCCGGTGGCCATGTCCAGGTAGCGGCTGGTGTGGCCGTTGGCGTAGGCGCCGACCGTCTTCAGCAGGTCCTCGGAGAGCATCACGGTGCCCCGGTAGTGATCCAGCCAGGGGCCGCTGGCCTCCAGGACCGACCGCCGCCACATGGCGTTGTGACCGTAGAAGATCGCGAATCCGCCGGAGCCCCGGATCAGCTGCGAGACGTGCATGGCGCTCTGAACGACGGTCACGGGGCCGGTCAGGCCGTTGAAGTGATCGTTGGTCGCCATGGTGTCGAACTGGAGGACTCCGAGTCTCTCGTCGCACTCGAACTCGTTGACCGCGGTTTCGAGGAGCGGTCCGTGGAGCGGCAGCGACGAGTCGATGTCCAGCAGGACCACGTACTCGGCCTCGGCGATCAGGGACTGCGCCAGGTCGACGTTGCCGGGTTTGAGACCGCCCTTCTTCTCGTTGTAGCGGAAGAGGACGCGCAGCTGCGGGTCTCGGCCGTCGTGCGATTCCACGTAGGACTTCCAGCGCCGGTAGTCCTCCGAGTCGGTGTCGCCCGAGTTGTCGACGACGATGATTTCGCGGGGTCCGCCGTACTGCGCGTCCCGGGCGCAGTCGAACGTCATCTTCGCGACGTCGAAGGGCTCCTGGTAGGAGGCGATCAGGAAGGCTATCCCCGGAGACCGCTCGGCGCGGCGCCGCGGCCGGAGCGGCTGCGTCCAGTGCCGGTGGAACAGCGCGGCCTTGAACAGGAAACCGACTTCGTAGACCGTCGCGTAGAGCGGGATGACGGACAGCACCAGAACGATCCAGGCCAGGGCGGTGTGGGCGTGCGAGGCCAGTTCGAAGCAGAAGAGGCCGGTCACGACAAGGGTCGCCCCGAAGAAGGGCCAGTCGATGACTCTGCGCATATCGCTCCTTTCCGTTCGGACGCCGCGTTCGGGCGGGGCGCGTCCATACGGGCCAGGTCAAGCCTTTGCCGTTCGGCGCTGCGGTGCCATCCCACCGGGGCAGTCGCCAGGGCAACACCCGGCCGTCGGTGAGGCCCGGTGCCCGGCCCGTTCCCCGCGGTCCGGACCGGCCACCCGAAAGGCCGTCCCAAGGGGCATCGCGCTCCCGCCCGGCCATGACACTGTGGCTCCTCGGAGGAGTGAGGGAGCAGGTCGCCGATGAAGGGTCTGTGGATCTGGGCTTTCGAGGAAGCCGTCAACGGCCGCTACGGAGAACGGGTCTGGGACAGCATGCTCGAGACCGCCGGGATGGACGGCGTCTACACCCCCATGGGCAACTATCCGCCCGAGGACCTGTTGAGGCTCGGGGAGGCGGGGGCCGAGGTCGTCGGCCGTCCGGCAGCGGAGTTGTTGGACTGGCAGGGCACGGAGGCCGTCGGCCTCATCGCCGAGAGGTACCCGTACTTCGTGGAATCCCATCACTCGCCGCAGTCGCTGATCCGGGCGATCGACTCGTTCATCGACCCCGGATTCTGGCGGCACCACAATCCGTACGTGCCGGTCTTCGACTTCGAGCAGGCGGCGCCGGACCGGCTGTCCGTCCTCTACCGTCCGCGTCCGTCGGCGATCCTGTGCGCGACCATCGGAGGAGCGATCAAGGGCATGGTGCTGGTCTTCGGCGAGGAGCCCGACGTCCGGCAGAGCTCGTGCATGTGGGACGGAGCGGGCCACTGTGTCTTCGAGGTCGGGCTCGGCCGGCGATGACGGAACGGCGGCCCGCGCGGGCGGGGGAGGAGGAGCTACGACGGCTCATGCGCCGCGTCGAACGGGAGCGGCTGATCCGTCTGGAGGCGGAGCGGGTCGCCGAGGCGGTGGTCCACGATCTGTACAACAGCACCAACCAGCTGAAGCTGATGGTCGACATCGCCGAGCTGTCGAACCGCAGTTCATCCTTCTTCAAGGTCCTCGAGCTGGCGGTCGAGCGACTGTGTGCCTACACCGGGTGGCCTCTCGGCCATGTGCTCGTCGTCGACCACGACACCGGTGATGCCCGCAGTTCCGGGATATGGGGTCAGGCCGAGGCGGACGCCGACTTCTCGGCCTTCCGGGCCGCCCATGAGGAGCTCCGTTTCGGGCCGCGGGACGGACTGCCCGGCCGGGTGCTGGCGACCGGCGCCCCGGCCTGGAGCACCGGGGAGACGACCGGGCCCACGCCCGGGGAGCGGGCCGCGGCGGGTCCGCCCGGCCTCGGGTCCTCCTTCGCCTTCCCCGTGCTGACGAAGGATCGGGTCGACGTGGTCGTCCAGTTCTTCGCCGCCTTCACCGACCCGCCCAGCCGGGCGCTGCTGGAGCTGGTGTCGCACGTCGGGATCCAGATCGGCTGGTCGATCATGCGCGAGCGGGACAAGGAGAAGCTGAGAGCAGCCAGACTCGCCGCCGAGGAGTCCGCCCGGAGCAAGAGCTCCTTCCTGGCCACCATGAGCCACGAGATCCGCACCCCGATGAACGCGGTCATCGGGATGACTGAGCTGCTGCAGGGGACCCGCCTGACCGACGAGCAGCGCGGCTTCGTGGAGGTCATCGCGTCCAGCGGTGAGCTCCTCCTGACGATCATCAACGACGTCCTCGACTACTCCAAGATCGCGGCGGGCCGGCTGGAACTCGAACTGCAACCCATGGGGGTACAGGACTGCGTGGAGTCGGCCCTCGACCTGGTGGCCCCGCGCGGGGCGGAGAAGTCCCTGGAACTGGCCTGCCTGGTGGACCCGGGCGTGCCGCACGCCGTCGTCGGCGATCGCTCACGGCTGCGGCAGATCCTGTCGAACCTGCTCAGCAACGCCGTCAAGTTCACCGAGTCGGGCCAGGTCGTGGTCTCGGTCGAGTCGGCGGGACCCGCCCCCGACGGCAGGTACGAACTGCTCTTCTCGGTGGCCGACACCGGCATCGGCATCCCCGCCGACCGGATGGACCGGCTCTTCCGCGAGTTCAGCCAGGTGGACGCCTCCACGACTCGCCGTTACGGCGGAACCGGCCTGGGCCTGGCGATCAGCAAACGGCTCGCCGAGCTGATGGGCGGAACCATGTGGGTCGACAGCGAGACGGACGTCGGCTCCACCTTCCACTTCACCATCCAGGCTGTGCCGGCCGAGCTGCCCGAGGCCAGGCCGGTCGTTCAGGGGTCGCTCATCGGACGCCGTGTGCTGGTGGTCGACGACAACGCGGTGAACCTCGAGGTCATCCGACGCCATGTCACCGCATGGGGCATGGTCGCACAGGTGACCGACCGGCCCGCCGAGGCGCTGGGCTGGATCAGCGACGGCCGGCCGTTCGACATCGCGATCCTGGACATGATGATGCCCGACACGGACGGGGTCACACTGGCCGGCCTGATCCGCCGGCAACGCACGGCCAAGGACCTGCCCCTGGTGCTGCTCTCGTCCCTCTCCTACACGAAGAGCGGGCTTGCCGGAGCCGACTTCGCCGCCTGCCTCAACAAGCCCGTCAAAGCGTCCCAACTCCACAACGCACTGGTCAACAGCCTCGCCTCGGTGGAGGAGGGACCGGAGCCGGGCCCGCCCCCGGTCCAGGACCGGCCCGACGGCGAACGGTCCCACCGGATCCTCCTCGTCGAGGACAACCAGGTGAACCAGCGCCTCGCGGTGCTGATGCTGAAGAAGCTCGGATATCGCGAACCCGTTCTGGCCGAGAACGGCATCGAGGCACTCGAGGCGCTGGACCGCGGACGCTTCGACGTCGTCCTCATGGACGTGGAGATGCCCGAGATGGACGGTCTGGAGGCGACCCGCCGGATCCACCGCGCCTGGGCGGACGACGTCCGTCCGCGCATCGTCGGCATGACCGCCAACGCCATGGCGGGCGACAAGGAACTGTGCCTGGAGGCGGGCATGGACGGCTACATCGCCAAACCGATCCGCCTCGACACGCTGGCCGAGGAACTGCGGCAGGTGCGGGCCACGGCCGGCGGCCCGGCGGCGGGCACGGACGTCCCACCCCGACCGGAGCACGGTCCGGCGGCCCCGAAGCCAGGGAAGAAGGAAGAGCTGAGACCTTGATCGAACAGCAGCTGCGAATGGTTCCGTTCTTCAAGAACCTTTCCATGAAAGCCATCGAGGCGATCGCCGGACGAATAGAGGTGGAGCAGCACGTCCGAGGGGATGTCGTGTTCCGCGAAGGCGACCCGGCCCACACCATGTATCTCGTGGCCTCGGGCCGGGTGGACGTGCTGGCCGGCCTCAACGAAGAACCGCTCGCCTCGCTGGGGCCGGGCAGTTTCGTCGGAGAACTGTCCCTCCTGCTGCGCGAGCCGCGTTCGGCCACCTTGCGGGTGTCGGCGGACGCCGTGCTCCTTGCCCTGCACCAGCGGGATCTCGACGACCTGCTCGACCGCTATCCGTCCATCGGCATCGAGCTCTCCAGAGAGCTCGGCCGACGCCTGGTGGCGACCAACCGGCAGCTGGTGTCCGCACCGGCGACCCGGATCACCGCGGTCGTCGGCGACGGTCTGCCGGACCTCGCGGCAGCCGTGCTCGCCCGGGCGGGAAGCGCGAAGACCGGTGTACTGATGCTCCCCGGGGCACGGGACGCCGGCCCGTTCCCCGAAGGCGTGATCCGGCGCGAAGGCTCCGGACTCCAGATCAGGGACCTGGCGGCGATGGCCGGAAGAGACGTGGACGGCATCGTCCACCTGCTCGTCGGGCTTCCCCCGGTGGCGACCGAACTGGCACAGGTGGCGATGGACGTCTCCGAGCACGTCGTCGCCCTGAGCGCCCCTCCGGCCTGGGTCGGGCATCGTGAACGGCTGATCGTCATGCGCGGGCGCAAGGACCACGACCGGATCGCCCGGTGGGTGACGGGCCAGACCGTCGGACTGGCGCTGTCCAGCGGAGGTTCCAAGACCGTGGCCCATCTGGGCGTCCTGCGGGTGCTACGGCAGGCCGGCATCCCCATCGACGCGGTGGCCGGCACCAGTGGCGGGGCCCTGGTGGCGATGTCGGTCGCCCTCGGGCACCCGGACCACGTGCTGTTGGACGTGTTCCGCGAGGTGGCCCGTGCCGTCCGTCTGCGCCGCATGGGTCTGGACCTGAACCTGGTTCCCCACGCGGGGCTCTTCAAGGGCGCCCACCTCCGCCACCGGCTCTCGGCCTGGACGTCCGACCGGCAGTTCGCGGACACGGAGATCCCCTGCTGGATGGTGGCCACCGATGTCACGACCGGAGCAGAGGTCGTCATCAACCAAGGGCTGCTGGCCGACGCCGTGCGCGCCTCGGCCAGCATCCCCGGCGTCGTGACCCCCTGGCCCATCGGACACCGACGCTGCATCGACGGGGCGGTGGTCAACCCGTTGCCGGCCAACGCCCTGCGGAACGCGGGGGTGGGGCACGTCATCGGCTCCAATGTCGCGGGTCAGGAACTGGCGGTCAAGAGGGCCTCCGATCCCAATCTGATGCAGATCATGGGGCGTGTGCTCAACTCGATGGAACGAGAAATGATCAAGTTTCAGTTGCCGCTGGTGGACACGCTGATCAGACCGAACATCGGTCCTACCGCCAGCCTCGACTTCAGCTGTATCGACGCGTTCATCGTCGAAGGCGAGCGGGCGGCCCGCGCAGCGCTGCCGGACCTCGCGGCAGCGCTGGCCAACCTCCGTCCGGCCCCGTCCTGACCCGGCCCGCTCACGAGCCGTCGGAGGGGCCGACCAGCCCCGGAGGGAGGTAGCCGCCGCTGACGGCCCGGAGGTGGGGGACCCCGATCTGCCGGGCGAAGCCGGGGTTGTCGGTGAACACCTCCACGACGAGTTTGGCCGGGGAGGCCCCCGTCCGGTCCGAACCGCGGACGTAGTAGAGGCGGTCGGTGCCGGTGGCCTTCAGGACGAACGTGTTCGCGTAGTGGGGGAACGGGCGGTACCACACGCCCTTGAGGTCCTTGGCCCGGTCCCTGCGGTGCTCTGCACCGTCCGCCCTGATGATGTACTCGCTCCACATCGCGGGGTCCTCCGTGAATGCGTCCGGATCCGGTTCGAGGAGGGTGAAACCGTGGGGTGTGGCGTACCCCCACACCCGCTGGCCCTTCCCCTTCCCGGCGGACTCGATCGCGACCAGGTGCCCGAGGTTGCCGGGTTGGGGGCCGCGGTCGTCGACGATGGCGTAGCCGTTCTCGCCGCCGATCCATCCGCCGGTGAGGCTCACATTCTCGGGGAGCGGTGTGCGGGCCGTTCCTCCGGTGGGCCCGGAGGCCTTGAAGTACTCCTTGGGCCATGCTCCGGTGAGTGCTGACAGCGACTTCTCGAGCTCTTCCGGAGTCACGATCTGCGCTTCGGGGATGTCGAGGCAGGAAACGATCGCGCCGGCGATCGGTGCGAGGAGCACGGAGCCGACGATCTGGGCGACCGATCCCTTGAACGCGTCCGCTGCGACGTCCTCGTCGATTCCCGGGGCCACCCGGACGCCGACGGCCGTCGCCGCCGCCGTCCACTGCCCCGGGTCCTTCAGGGCGTCCTTGACGTTCGATTCCTCCACTTCTCGGAAGTCGCTGAAAGCGCTCACCAGCTGACCGGTTCCGTGGTTCTCCGCGGCTCGGATCACCGCTATGGCTCGCTTTGCCGCGGTGTCGAACCACGCGTTGGCGACGCTGGTGACGACGGACTGCACCAGGGGCCACGCCGGTCCGGCGAACGAGCCACCGATGCCCACATATCCCATGAGCACCTTGATGTTGTCCTGGGACCGCACCCTGAAAGCCTCGATGAAGGCGTCCGGGTCGGCCCTGAGCCGATCGATGACGTTCAGGCCCTCCTTCTGACGCCGCTCGGCCTCCCGGGTGTACAGCGTTCGCTGGTGTTCGACCATGGCGTGGCCCTCCAACGCCCCCGCGAGAGCGAAGGCCCAGCCGTACAGCGGGGCGAGCGCCGCAGCGACGCCCAATCCGGCCTGGGCGTACTGGTCGGCCTTCTTGCACTCGTCGACCAGGGCGCGCAGGTCCTTCGCCACCGCGTCGTCGCCCTGGGCCTCCTTGACGACCAAGGCCTCCACCGCGCTGTCGACGACCACCCGTTCGGCTCTGACGGCCGCCGTGATCCGCCGAGCGCACTCCTCGACCGCCTCCGCGGCGTCGGGCAGGGCCCGGTCGAACAGATCCGCTGCCTGCCGGCGCACGCTCTCGTCCTGACCCTGCGCCCAGGAGGGGCCGATGAGCTGCTCGGCCTCCTCCAGCTGCCGCACCAGTTTCGCCCGGGCGTTGACGAGTATGTGCAGGCCGTCCTCCAGCCCGGTGCACGTTCGGGTGAGCGCGCTCTTGTTCGAGCCGTTGATGAACTTGTACGAGCTCACGGTGGTGAGGGCCGGGAGCAGGGCACGTATCCAGGCGTCCTGA
Source organism: Kitasatospora sp. MBT63 (assembly GCF_000710465.2). Taxonomy (GTDB): domain Bacteria; phylum Actinomycetota; class Actinomycetes; order Streptomycetales; family Streptomycetaceae; genus Kitasatospora. The sequence goes on from NZ_JAIZ01000132.1 coordinate 37,440, forward strand.
AGATCCAGCCTCTGCAGCATGCCCCTGCCGGTGCCGATCACCTGCTCCAGGCCGAGCTTCAACTCGTCGGCGACGACGGCCTCGACGTTCGAATCGGCCTGCTGCCCGGGCAGATCGCTCCTGGCCACCCGCAGCTGCGAGACGAGGTGGGGGAGGTTGTGTTCGTAGAATTCCCTGAGCCCGGCCTTGGTGAAGCCCTTGCTCAGCATGGACTCGACCATGGCCTTGGCGAGCGCCCGGATCTCCTGGTCGGTCGCACCCCGCCGGACGGGTTCCCGGCCGGCGGGCCCCCGTTGGAGAGGCGTGAGCTCGATGGACTGCTCGCTCATCTCAATTCCCCCTGACGTTCAAGTCGGTCACATCTCGGCCGGTTGCGGTCATCGCTGGTCCTCGAGCAGCTTCAGGAACTCCGCAGCCAGCAGCTCCTCCCCGCCCGCCGGCAGGCCCGGTCCGCTCGCCACCGCGTCCAGGAAGGCCTCGCGGGTGGCTTGGTCGGCCGTGTCCTGCGCGTCACGCAGGAGGACCTGTTCGTGGCTGAGCCAGATCTCGCCCGGACCGCTGGAGCGCTCACCCCGCGCCACGGCGTCGGCGAACTCGTACACGCCGCCGGGGCCGATGCGGTAGAACATCTGCCAGTTCTCGTCCCACAGGGCCTCGGCGTGCTCGACGGGCGTCTGTGAGCCCGGGTCATGCCGGCGGGCCGCGTACAGGTCGGCCCACGTCTGGTCGTTCCAGGTCTGCGACTCCTCGTCGTACCACTCGTAGGCCTCGTCCCGGCGGTCGTACCGGTAGTCGAGGCCGTACGCGTCGTCCCTGACGGGCTCGGCGTACCGGCGCCGGTCGTAGGTGGTCCAGTCGTCCGCGTCCGTGCCCGCGGCGTACAGGTACTGCCCCGTCCCCTCCTCGATCCGGTAGAACTCGGTGCCGGGAGTGCCGTCGTGGTTCGGGTTGGGCCAGCAGTCGGTGCCGTCACCCCCGCCGGTCCCGTCCTGAGCGGTCCGTTCCCGCTCCCATCCGAGGACCACCGGGAGGAACCAGTCGACGAACACGCCCGGATCGGCTCCCGGACCGGTCAGCTCCACGAACCGGCTCTCGCCCGCGCCGTCGCGTGCGAGCCGGCCGCGGAGTGCATCCAGGTAGGTGTCGACCCGGTCGGTGCACTCCGGCCACGCCCACTCGTCCTGGAACACCAGCGCGGCCAGTCTCTCCACCAAGATCCCGGCAGCCGGGTTCGCACCCCGCTGCGGACTTCCCTCGGCCAGCCATTCCTGCAGCTGCTCGACGTTCTCCCGCTCCACGGCCATCAGCAAGCCCCCTGTACAAGCGCTGTCGTGAGCCCACGATAGAAACCGCTGCGGGCCGGGGCCTGCGTCATCCGGCAGACAATCCCGCACGGCGGCCGGGCACGGCCGCCGTGCGGGCGTGCGTCATCGAGGAGCCGGGTGCCGTTCGCGAGGTGTCTCTGCGGGTCGCAGGGCGGAGCCGGCCGTCGTCACCGTGACGGCCGCAGCACCCGAACGCGTCAAGGCTGTCTCGTCGTGCCGGTGAAGTCCGCGTGGATCCCGGTGAACCTCAGCTCCGGGGAACCTCGCTCGGCGGCCGCCGTGGCGGATGCCTTGGCCACGGCGTCGTAGCTGTTGCTCGCGTCCGAGGCCGGTATGTGCACGGTCACCGGCTCGCCGTCGCACACGAGCGAGACGGTCCATCCGCCGACCGGCGGGCGCCGCAGGGTCTTCTCGGCACTGTCCACTTCGGGGAACCTCCGTCGGTCGTGGCAGGCAGCAACAGCAACGTAACGCCAGCCTGGCACGCTGCCCACGGCCTTCCGGGCAACGCCGGGGGCAGGCAGGGATCAGGTGTCCGCGCCGACGTGGTCGTTGGGGTTGAAGGTGCGGCGGTAGGCGGCGGGCGGGACCCCGAAGGCCGTTCGCATGTGGGTGCGCAGGGAGTTGGCGGTGCCGAAGCCGGCCCGGTGGGCGACCAGGTCGATCGACAGGTCGGTGGTCTCCAGCAACTGCTTGGCCAGTTCCAGGCGCTGCGCGGTGAGCCACTGCACCGGGGTCAGGCCGACCTCGTCACGGAACCGCCGGGTGAAGGAACGCAGGCTCATCCGGGCGTGCTCGGCGAGCCGGGCCAGGGAGAGCGGCTCGCCCAGGTGCTCCAGCGCCCAGGCACGGGTGGCGGTGGTGCTGGCGAGGGTGGGCTCGGGGACCGGGCGGTCGATGTACTGGGCCTGTCCGCCGTCCCGCCAGGGCGGGACGACGCACATCCGGGCGGCCCGGTTGGCGGCGGCCGCGCCGTGGTCGCGGCGGATCATGTGCAGGCACAGGTCGACGCCGGCGGCCACGCCCGCGGAGGTGAGCACGTCGCCGTCGTCGACGAAGAGGACGTCCTCGTCGACCTTGACCATGGGGTAGACGCGGCGGAACTCGCGGGCGAGGTTCCAGTGGGTGGTGGCCGGTCGGCCGTCGAGCAGTCCGGCGGCGGCCAGCACGTAGGAGCCGGTGCAGATGGACACCAGCCGGGTGCCGGGCCGGATGCCGGCGATGGCCGCGGTGACCTCGGGCGGCAGCGGACCGCCGCGGCTCAGCTCGGGCATGGCGTGGGTGGGCGGGATGATCACGGTGTCCGCGGCGCGCATGGCCTCGGGGCCGGCGGCGGGCTGCACGGTGAACCCGGCGTCGCTGAGCACCGGGGCGCCGTCGGCGGTGCAGACGGTGACCTCGTACAGGGGGCGGCCCTCGGCGTCCTCCACGCTGCCGAAGACGCGGGACGGGATGCCGAGCTCGAAGGGCGGCACTCCGGGCAGAGCGAGCACCGCGATCCGGTGCCCCCGCGGTATCCGGCCGTGGCCCTCCTGGTCCGTCCCGCCCGTAGGCGGGGCCTGCTGCATCTCGCTCATGGCCAGATTCTGTCACATAGTGGCCAGACGGCCAACACTCTGAGGAGTCGGGCAGGTGCACTGTTGAACGCATCGCGCCGGGGACCTCCCGGTCGTGCACCGCTGCCGGGCAGGTCCCGGCGGTGAGGATCGGAAGCGGAACGAGGCGGACAGCATGCGTGCGGTGGTCGTGGAGCAGTGGGGCGGACCCGAGACCCTGGTCGAGCGCGAGGTCGAGCGTCCGGTAC
>NZ_JAIZ01000133.1 GCF_000710465.2 Kitasatospora sp. MBT63
GCCCGGCGGTCACCTGCGACGGATCGGCACTGACCACCGTATGCGACTCCGCCTTCGGAATCTCACGGCCGATCGCATCCGACGTGCTTCCGTCGTAGATTCCCGTACCGGAATATGTGGCGGTGATGCTGTGTCCACCTGCACCAAGTGGAACCGTCAGACTTGCCATGCCGGCCACCACGGAAACATTAGGGGCTAGCACTTTGTCGCCGTCCTTGAACGTTACCGCACCACCGTCGGGAGCCGGCGCGCCCGGGGTTCCGTCCGCATTCGTGACCGTCGCGGTGAACGTCACAGGCTGAGACACCGTCCATGACTCGGCGGCCGGACTCGCAGTCAAAGCCGTAACAGAACGCTCCTTGATCACATCAAATGTGTTCAGGCTTGGCGAATACTGGAAAGATTTATAGAATTCACTTTCAACACATTGGTCCTGACCTACGCGGCATGGACTATAGGTCACGAAATAACTATAATGCCCCGATGGAATTTTTATGGGAACCTCGGCAGTTCCATCAACAAGGTTCACAGGCCCTGAATCTGTGTTCACCCCCTGCTTTTGACTGTGGAAAGTGACCGACCCGGTGGGCTCCGGAATGGAAGGGCCCGGGGAGGCGAGCGTTATGGAGTAGGTATTGTTACTCCGCCAGACGTTCAGGCATTTTGCAGCCTGCCCCCCTTGGGGACATTGCGGCGAGAAGGCTTCATTGGTCACAACCGGATCCACCGGTTGCCCCGGGCTCGGCCAGTAGACCTCGGCCGATTTCAAGCCGTTGAATGCTTCGCTGCCCGCAGCCGATTGACCGCCGCCGATAACGAGAGCTTTACCGTTCGGCACGCTCAATGCGATCGCATATACTCTGGGGGACTTCATATCACCTGCACTGCTCCACTCGCCGGATGTGGGGTCGTACAGTTCTGCCGATTTTAGGACGCCTCTCATTCCATCGGATCCGCCGGCCACGAGGACTTTACCGCCAGGTATTACGACTGCATTCGTCGAGGCAAACCTGACATTCGCCATATCACCCTTTGTGAGGGTCCAGGATTTTGCATCCGGATCATAGAGCTCCGCCGACTTAACTCCTCCGCCGGCCACTAGGGCCTTTCCGTTGGACATGGTCGTCGCCGTCGCTGCCGCACTCGAGCGGGCGGCGTTCATGCTGCCTGCATTGCTCCATGAGTCGCTGCCCGGATTGTACATCTCTGCCGAGTTCAGGTCGCCGTCATTGTTGTCTCCGCCGGCGATAAGAATTCCCCCATTTTGAGGGAGTGTATTCATGACGGTTGCCGTCGCGTTGGCGCGCGCGACGGTCATGCTGGCCGCAGCCTGCCAGTGGCCGGTCTTCGGGTCATACACTTCCGTCGAATTCAGGTAGTTCCTATTGGTGCTACCATCGCCACCAAAACCGCCAGCAACAAATACTCTGCCGTTGATGGCGGCCGTGAATGCACCATGGAATGCCGTCGCCGTTGCATCCATGCGGTATTGTTTCATGCTATCGGTAAATCCCCAGAGCCCGGTTTTCGGGTCGTAAATTTCAGCCGAATTCAGAGCAAAGCTAGCGATTCGGCCGCCGGCGACGAGCACTCTACCGTCAGGAAGGAGGGTAGCCGTTGCATCCCTTCGCGCCTGTTTCATGCTGCCGGTCTCATTCCAGGATCCGGTTTCCGGATCGTAAATTTCAGCCGAATCCAGGGCAGCTTCATTTCCATCGTCGCCGCCAGCGACCAGAACCTTTCCATCGGCCAGGACCGTCGCCGTCGCATGCAGGCGGGCCGCGCTCATATCGTTCTTGGTGAAAGCCCAAAGGCCTGCGGCGTGAGTATCTCCCGCAAAGAAGGCGAGACCAGCAATCGCAAGTGCGGCAGCGAGAAGTGCGGCCACGATGGCGTGCACGGCACGCCCGTGCGGTGCACCCGCCGAAAAGAGACGCGAACCCTTGGAGGGCCGTCTCCGCGTCCGGCGGCCCAGGGGGCGTCGGCTCGGTGCCCCATGCTCGCTGCCTGGCGCATCCCCGTCACCAGCCGTCCCCTCGAAGCCCGTGAGAGGGGAGGCGATCGTCCCCCGGAGCACCGATCTGGCACGGGCCACCGAGCCTCGGACGAGCCGGCAAAGGCTGGTGGGGATGTCGGCTACCACAGGGACTCCATTCAGCCGGAACCAGCACCGCCCCGTAATCGGATGATCAGGATCGCAGCCGGTCCATTGACCTCGGCCGGCCCAGAGCGCCACATGTCGGGCACGAATCCTGACTCTTCGGGCAAGACCCCGGTCTCGACGTCACGCCGGTACCGCCAGCTGGTTGTTCACTTGACGTGACGTCGGGTGGATCGTTGCCCCGGTTGTGGGACTGACACTGCCGCCCGTCGGGCGATTCGGGACGGGTCCGCCGAGGCCGACACCTGACTGCCCGAGCAGGGCGTGTCGGTCGAGCGGGCCGACCTGCCGGCCACCAGCCGGAACTGGGCCGCCCGGATGCTCGAGCGCGCACTGGCCGCCGATGTGCCGTACAGCTACCTCCCGGCGGACGAACTCCGCAGCCGCTCCCGTGCCCTGCTCCTCCGGCCGGCCGGAGGAGCATCGGGTTCGGTACGTGTCGGCCATCCCGAAGGACGAGGTGCTGCCGCTGCCCGACCGCCGTACCCGTCAGGCCCGTGCGCTGTGGGCGCTGGTGACCGGGGAAGCGTTCGAGCGACGTGCCCGGGCGACAGAAATGCGCCCGACGCTGAGCAGTGAGGACACAGGACGGTTCCGTCCGGCCGTTCCGTGAAAGGGGCCGTGATCTGCGGGAACTCGACGGCCAGCCCGGCTGCGGAACGCGATCCGCCATCCAGCCCCTGGCGCCCCCGCCCGCTCCCGTGTGTCACACGATGCCGTCACACGATGCAGCGAAGCGCCGCCCCACCGCTCGCGGCATGGCCGTGGAGGCGGTCACGACCTGCGGCTTGCATAGCCGGCGTTGCGCCGCTCCCGGGGGCTCTCCCCGCCCCATACGCCGTAGGCGGCGCGGCTGCTACGACCGGCCTCACGGCATGGTTCGGCGACCGGACAGGAGCCGCACCAGTCAGCCGCCTGGCGCTGGTCGGCGACGAACTTGGAGAACCACAGCTCGCTGTCCCGGGTCAGGCAGGGAATCCGGCCGGACGGGTGGGCAAGCACCAGATCGCGCAGCGTCTCGGGGGTGACGGGTTCGCCCGGTTCGGTGTCCGCAGGGGTCGTCGTCGCGGGTGGGTGGGCCGGAGCCGGGATGGCCGCGGGGGCGGGGATGGCCGTGTGGGCCGAGGTGGCCGCGTGGGCCGAGGTGGCCGCGTGGGCCGGGGAGGCGAGGGCCAGGCCCCCGGCGAGAACATCATCTGTGGCTAGGACGGTGACCGATCGCCCTGCCGCGGTCCGGAGTCGACCGGTGCATCGGGGAATCGCGTTACTACCGTCCATGTCGGCCGCCCATCCAAGCGCAGGGAATGAAGATCACTCTTGTCCCGACTCTATGGAATGCTCCGCGAGGAGGTCACGGGAGAGAAACGCTACGAGGCAGGAACGAGGCTCTGCCCTGCAACCGGACCTCAGGGGCAACCCTTCATGGACCGTCCGGTCGGCGTCGGCGCCGGGGCGGCCACGGAGGGCGGATTCGATCACGGGTGCGAAGTAGCAGCATCCCTGCCCCGGCAGGCTGAACCGAAACTTCCTTCACAGCCCGGCCGGCACCGGTCTGGGGATGTCCTCGGTGGGATGCGGGCGGTTTCCACGCTGTGAAGATGAGACCATCTCACTTCAGAGCCTTCCGCAGCTGGCGGCGCGATGTCAGACCGAGCTTGGCGTAGACGTGGCCGAGGTGGTACTCGACCGTCTTGGTGCTGACGAAGAGCTCCCCGGCGATCTCCTGGTTGGTCAACCCCTGGGCTGCGAGGTGGGCGACGGCACGCTCCCGTTCGGTGAGGCCGATCGGGGGGCCCGCGGTGGCCGGCGCCGCGGTAGAGGTCCCGGGGACGGCGGACTGGCCCTTCGTGTCGTCGGGCCGGCCTTCGGCACCCAGCGCGCCGAGCTCGGAGGCCGCCCGCTCGGCGAACGGGGTGGCGCCGATCTCCTGGTACGCGCGCCGGGCACGCAACAGGTGCTCCCGGGCCGCCTCGTGTTCTCCGGTGGTGCGAAGGATCCTGCTGTACGCGTGCTCGAGTCGGGCACGGTGAAGTGGGACGTCGTCGTCGCTGACGGGCAGGGCGAGGCCGTTGCGGTAGGCGGCGATCGCGTTCTGGGTATCTTGTCTGGCCTCGGCGAGCTCCCCCGTCAGCCAGTGCTCGGTCACCCGGAGGCAGGGCGCGTCCTCGGCCATCTCCTGGAGTTGCCCGAGAGCGGTGGTGGCCATGTCCAGGCGTCCGGTGCCGATGTACGCCTCCACCTGCAGCGGGAGCCACCAGACGTGCCAGCCGGCCAGCCGGGCCGCTGCGCCGGGGGGCGCGAAGCGCTGCATGGCCTGGGCCATCGCGGTGGGGTCTCCCTTGGCCTGGGCCAGCACCGCCGCAGCCAGGATCGGGTAGGCGCCGTCGAGTGCTGCTTCGCTCTCCCGGGCCGCCTTCTCGCTGGCTCGTTGGTGTTCCACGGCGGCATCCCAACGTCCCTGGCCGGCGGCCACCATCGCGGCGACGGCGTGTGCCGGGGCGAAGCCGAACAGCTGCCCGTTCGCGGCTGCGAGGGTCAGGGCGTTCTGCGCGGTGACCTCGGCGTCCTCCCAGACTCCCGCCAGATACTGGAACGCGGCCAGGATGAAGTACTCCGAGACCTGGACCTCGGTGACCTCTCCGGCACGCTGCCGGCGGACCAGGGTCATCAGATCCTCCATGCCGGCGTGCAGCTCGCCTGCCATCCCGCGCAGGATTCCGCGCGGGCTGAGCAGGAGACTGTCGGCGAGGGCGACCTGGGCGGCCTGCTCCGGCAGGGCCGTGGTGTCCGCCAGGGCGCGCAGGCCCGCACGCGGCTCCCCCATGTCGGCGGACGCCAGCGAGAGCAGGTACCGGGCGTAGCTGACCGCCCGGGGCGCGGGCAGGTCCAGGCTGAGGGCCCGCAGGAACAGGGGAAGTGCCTCCTCGCCCCGCATCTGCTGGCTGTAGGTGGCGCCCAGCCAGACGCAGGCAAGCGCGATCACCTGCGGTGAGCCTTCGCTCTCCGCGACGTGCAGTGCCTCTGACAGGAGTGCCGCGGCCATCTCCAGGCCGCCTTCGCTGTAGGCGAGGCGCCCCAGGACGCAAGTGCGCAGCGCGGACGGGGTGCAGGTCTCGATGGGGTGTCGTAGCGCGGCGCACCGTCGGTAGTTCTTTCCCAGTAGCAGGCGTACGGCGGCGGTGAGCAGGCGTCTTTCTTGGTCTTCGCGTCTGTCGGACAGGTCTGCGGCCCACAGGAGGAGGGTTGCGGCGCGGCTGAGCTGGCCCTGGGCGGCGACCCGGTCGGCCTCCGTCTGGAGTTCTGTGGCCAGTTCGGGGGCGACGCGGTCGGTGGCCGCGACGCGGTGTGCCCAGGCGGCGGCGGAGTCCACGAGTGGGACGGCGGCGGCGTGCAGGGCTCGGCGCCGTAGTGGGGGGATGGCTCGGTAGATCGCCTCTTGTTGGAGGGTGTGGCGGATTTCGACCGGGCTGGAGGGGTCGCCGGGGCGCCATTCGGCCATTCCGGAGTTGAGCACCGGTTCCAGGGCGGAGGCCGGGTCGTCGACCTGGGCCAGGCGGGCGGCGATGGCAAGTGGGACGCGTGAGTTGAGGATGGCGAGGGCTTCGAGCAGGTCGCGGCTGTTGGGCGGGAGCCGGTTCAGGGCTCGGTGGACGGTGTGGGCGAGCGACTTCGGTGCGGGCAGTGTGCGGAGAGGGTCTGCGAGGTCGTCGGACGGTGTTTCGTTGAGTACCGAGCGCAGGTAGAGCGGATTGCCTCCGGTGTACTTTCGCAGTCGGTCTGCTGCCTCCAGTGTGATGTTGGCTCTGCCCATGGAGCGTGCGAGCTGGATGATCTCCTGGTCGGCGAAGCCGGAGAGGACGATCTGGTGGCCGTGTTCGACGCCTGCGACTATTCGTTGCCAGTCCACCGAGAGGGTGGCGGCGGTGTGCTCACCCGGTCGGCGTTCCGTTCTGGTGATCACCACCACGAGGACCCGCTCGGCCCACAGTCTGCGGGCGGCGAAGCCGAGGGCGGCCATCGACGCTTCGTCGGCCCACTGGATGTCGTCGACCACGGCCGCCACCGGCTGGGTTTCCTGGGCCGCTCCCAGTAGTCGGACCACGTCTGCGCCGACCTGGATCGGTGACCTGGGCTCGGCGGTCGGCGGTCGGGAGAGGGACGGTGCCTCGGCGAGGATGGAGCGGGGTACTTTGCGGATCAGTTGGTCGACGACGCCGAGCGCGTAGTCCTGTTCCGTCAGGTCGCAGGTCGCCCACCAGACGGTGAAGTCGTCGAGTTCGGCGAGTGCCTGCCGTACGAGGAGACTCTTGCCGATTCCTGCTTCGCCTTCGACGACGACAACCCACGGCGTGCCCTCGCGTACCTGGCCGGCGCAGGCACGAAGGGTATCCAGCTGGCTCCGGCGCCCGATGAACTCCTGCTCGCCGTCCGACGCCGAGTGGGGCCCGGAACCGGTAACACCGTACATACCTTCATCTAATACCGGTATGTGTGCCCGTGCGAAGGCGTATGAGCGGTGATCTGTGCGGGTCGTTGTTCAGGCGCATAATTGGCCCATGGCCGGAACGGAGTGTCACGGCAGAGAAGAGGAAATCGCGATAGTGGCCGCCGGTCTCGCCCGGGCGGAGAGCATCGGCGGACAGATCGTCATGGTCGAGGGGCCGGACGGAATGGGGAAGTCCACCCTCATTGCCGCAGCCGCGGACATGGCACGATCCGGGTTCCGAACCCTCACGGTGCGGTGCGAGCAGTCCGGACGGGACCTGCCGTTCGCAGCCGTCCGTCAGCTGTTTCTGTCCCTTCCGGCCCAGCAGCGGCAGGAGTTGTTGTCGCCGCAGCTGATCGCCCTCTTCGACGACCCTGCGGGGGCACACGGCGACCAGGCTATCCTGCCGGCCCTGCTCCGGTTGGCCCGTAGCCTGTGCGACCAGCAGCCACTGGCCCTGTTGATGGATGACGTTCAGTGGGCGGACGACTGCTCCCTGTCTTTCCTGGAGCATCTGGCTTCATGGGTATCCGGCCTGCGGTGCTATCTCGCTGCCGCGATCCGCGAGCCTCCCGGGGCCTGGGGGAGCCCGCTGGCTCCTGCCGGCGCGGACGTGCCGGACGCGGTGCGGACCGTCCTGCGGCCCGGGCCGCTGAGTGTCGAGGACAGCGGACGCCTGCTGGGCGACCGGCTGGTGGCAGCGACAGCCGGCGACCCTCCGGAGGAAGCCTTCGTCCGGGCCTGCCATGCCGCCACCGGCGGAAATCCGCGCTTGCTGGCGGACCTGGCTGACACTCTCGTCGCCAGAGGCATCGCGCCGGTGGCCGTCGGCGCGGAGCGGGTCTCCGCTCTGGCGGCCGAAGCCTCGGCGCGGACGGCCGCCGAGTGGCTGACCCGGATCCCCCGGGCCCATGCCTCGATCGCCGAGGCGATCGCGATCCTCGGGCCCGAGGCGACCATGGCCGAGGCGGCCGCACTCGACGGTCTGCCCGCCGGGGTGGGAACCGGAGTGGACGAGGAACTGAGACGACTCGGCGGCATCCCCGGCCCCGCTGCGGTGGACCGGGGCCGCGCTCCGCTGTCCCCGCCGGTCCGCAACGCTCTGTACCAGGCGATCGAACCCGTCACCCGGGCGCAGGCACACCGGAGGGCGGCCGCGCAGATGCTGGCCGCGGGTGACCTGCGGCGGGCAGCAGGGCAGCTGCTGCAGACGCCTCCTGCGGCAGATGTCCAGACGGTACGCGTGCTGCTCCGGGCCGCCGACGAGGCGATGGCGCGGGGAGAGCCGCAGGAGGCGCTGAGAGACCTGCAACGGTGTCTGGCGGAGCCGCCCGAGCCGGAGCTGCGGGCGGATGTGCTCTTCCGGCAGGGCCGCGCGCGGCTGCTGCTCGACATCCCGGCGGCGGAAGACAGCCTGATCGCGGCCCACAGGCTGAGCAGCCGGTCCCGTCGGGCCGAGATCGCGCTCGACCTCGGCATCGCCATGCTGATGGGATGCCGTGGCTCGGAGTCGCTCAAGGTCTGGCAGCAAGCGCTGGATGACCCTTCGACGCAGGACGAGGAACTGCGCCACCGGCTTCAGGCGTCCGTACTGACCGTTCCGTTGTACGAACCGGGGCAGCAGGAATCGCGCGGTGACATCCTGCGGCGGGTGGCGGCCCTGGGCCAACAGCGGCTCACCACTCCCGGGGGCCGCACGCTCGCCTGCGTGATCGCCGCGCATTACGCGGTCCTGGGCGATCCGCAGGCCGTTCCCCGCGTGTTGCGTGCGATCGGCGGTGGCGCGGAGGATGCATATCCCACGGATGCGGTCCTGCTGGCGCCGGGGTGGCTCGTACTGGTGGCGGCGGAGAGGGACGAGGCCGTCGAGGCCCTGGAAGAGGCGGTGGCCGGGGCCGAGCGTGACGGTTCTCTGACCGCGCTGCTGCCGGCCCTGGCCTGTCGCGCGTCGGCCCTGCTGAGCCGGGGCCGGCTGGCCGAGGCGGAGGACGACGCGAGAAGGGCGGTGGAGGCCGTCGAGGCCACCTCGGCCCAGCTGTGGCGCTCCATCGTCGGTCCGCTGCTCGGCGATGTCCTGATGGAGCAGGGGCGTCTCGGCGACGCCGAATCCGCTCTCAAATGGGCGCATGCGGGCGAGGCGGACTCCACCAGAGGCCTGGCGTACCACCTGCTTCACAGCCTGGGCCGGCTGCACCGGCTGCGGGGACGGCCCGCGGAGGGGCTGGAGGCGCAGTTGGCGGCGGGCAGGTCGTTCGGTGCCGCGGGCGGCCAGAACCCTGCGCTGGTGCCCTGGCAGTCGGAGGCGGCCCTGTGCTTCCACCGGCTCGGGCACTCGGGGGAAGGCCTGCCACTGGCCCGCGAGGAGCTGCGGCTGGCTCGCAACTGGAGTGCCCGGCCGGCCTGGGGCAGGGCTTTGAGGGTCGTCGGCGCCGTCCAGCCGCCCGAGGAGGGGCTCGTCTTCCTCTCCGAAGCGGTCTTCCGGCTCCGGGAATCGTCCGCCCGGCTGGAGTACGCCAAGGCTCTGGCGGCCCGGAGTACGGCCCTGCGCCGGCTGGGGCGGACCTCCGAGGCGGGCGAGGTGTGGGCCGAGGCTGCGGAGCTCGCGCAACGGTGCGGTGCCCGGCTCCCCGCCGAGGAGGAGCCGGCCGAACCGGCGCAGAGCCCCGAACCCGCCGATCTCGCCTCCGGCTTCCTCGCCGCCCCGTCCCAGGCCGCCACCCCCGAGGCGGCACCGGGCGCCACCGACAGCGGCCCACGCACGAAGGAAGCACCCCAGATCACCGTGAGTGAGAACCGTGCCTGCGAACTGGCCGCCGCCGGACGCACCAACCGCCAGATCGCGACGGAGCTGTCCATCTCCGTCAAAGCCGTCGAGCTGCGGCTGTCCAATGCCTATCGCAAGCTCGGCATCAACGGGCGGCGCCAACTCGGTGAAGCACTGAGCCGCTCGACCCGCCAGGGATGAGATGCGATGTCCATGAGCACCGAGGGACGAAATCGCCGCCGGCCGAGCTGGCTGCACCTGCCCCGCCTGGGGTTGGGTATCCGGACCAAGCTCATGGCCATCTGCCTGGTCTCGATCATTCCGATAGGTCTCGCCACGGCGGCCCTGATCAACCAGCAGGACGTGCGCATCGATTTCGCCCGCAGCGAGTTGCAGGGAACGGAGTATCTGCGCCCCCTCAGCACGCTCATCCAGGACACCTCGGTCTACACCGCGCTCCAGCGTCTCCAGGCCGGCGGCGACACGTCCGACACCGGTCGGCTCCAGGCCACCGCGCAGTCGATCGACGCGGGCTTCGCCACACTCGACGAGGTGAACAGCCGGCTGGGCGTGCCTCTCCAGACGACCGTCGCGGACCTGGCTGCGAAGGGGAAGAGCCAGCTCGCGCCCGCTGCGCTCACCGCGGCATGGAACCAGCTGAAGACGGCCCCGGCCGCCGCTGCCGGAGCTCAGGACGCGGAGTACACCAAGCTGATCGACAACCTCCACCAGCTCTACTCCTACGTCGGCGACTCCTCCAAGCTCATCCTCGATCCCGACCTGGACACCTACTACACGATGACCGGCCTGCTGTTGTGGGAACCCCGGCTGGTCAACGAGCTCTACGCGATCAGCGGGACAGCGGTGCCGATCCTGGCCAACCAGTCCGCGAGCACCGCCGACCGGATCGAGGTCGCCCAGGAGAGCAGCGTGCTGGACCAGAACATCCGGGAGCTCAACGACGCACTGGACCGGGCTTTCGCCAACACCTCGTCGTTCAACCACAACAGCGGGCTCCAGCCCGCCCTCCAGCCCCAGCTCGAATCGGCCACCGCCAGCGTGCGCAGCGTCATCGACACCAGCGAACAGCAGATCGTGAACGCTCAGACGATCACCCTCGCACCGGCGGCCTACGGAGCCCAGACCACCACTGCGATCCAGGCCAACAGCACCTTGTGGAACTCCCTGTTCGACCAGGAGAACCACATGCTGCACACCCGTCAGGACACGCTCGAGCAGCAGAAACTGTTCGTCCTCGCCGGTATTGCCGCCGTCCTCGCCGTCATCATCGCGTTGACCGTGGGACTGGCCAGGCGGATCGCACGGAACGTCGCAACCGTCGCCCGGGCCTCCGAGGCACTCACCGCCGGTGATCTCGACCAGCGCGCCGAGGTACGCAGCCACGATGAGATCGGTGCCATGGCACAGGGGTTCAACACCATGGTCGACCGGCTCCAGGAGAGCTACACCGAGGTCGAGCAGAAGGTCACGGAGCGCACCAGCGAGCTGAAGGAACGCAACAACTCCCTGGCCCTGCTGCAAGGCGTCGCCGCTGCCGCCAACGAGGCGCCCACCTGGGACGAAGCGCTGAGGACGACGATGGCGCTGATCGGAGGGAGCATGCACTGGCCGGTCGGCCGCGCCCACCTGGTCGCCGCCGCGGCAGCCGAGGAGGCGGAGAGCGGCCATGAACCGCCGCCCCTGGTCCCCTCCGCCGTGCACTACGACGACGAAACCCTGGTCACCCCGGGGATCCGGGCGGTCGCCGATCTCCTGGACCGTTCGCCTGGCGGGCTGCCCGGATCGGCACGGGCCGATGGCCGGCCCGTCTGGGTCCCCGACGCCGCCGACGGCGTCCCCGGGTCGGCGGGCTGCGAAGGGGCCACCGGCCGCCTCGTGATCCCCGTTCACGTCGGGAAGGAGGTCCCGGCGGTCCTGGACTTCCTGACCGCCGATTGCCCGCCGCCCGACGGTGCCACCATGACCCTCGTGCTCAACGTCGGTTCCCAGCTGGGCCGGGTCCTGGAGCGGGAGCGCGCCGCCGCCAGGCTGGAGAGCGCCAAGGAGGCCGCCGAGAACGCCAACCGGGCGAAGAGTACGTTCCTCGCCACGATGAGCCATGAGATCCGAACACCGATGAACGCCGTCATCGGCATGACGGAGCTGCTCCTCGACACGGAGTTGGACTCCGAGCAGCGCGACTTCGCGAACATCGTCCAGCGGAGCGGTGAGAACCTGCTCACCATCATCAACGACATCCTCGACTTCTCGAAATCGGAAGCCGGGAAGATAGATCTGGAGAACCGCCCGGTCGATTTGCGGGACTGCGTGGAGTCGGCTTTCGACGTGGTAGCGGTGAAGGCCGCCGAGAAAAGGAACCTCGATCTGGCCTACATCATCGACCCGCATATGCCGGACGAGGTCATGGGTGATTCCGTACGCCTCACCCAGATCATGGTCAATCTGCTGGGAAACGCCGTGAAGTTCACCGAGAGCGGCGAAGTCGTCCTCTCCGTGGACCGGAAGGACATCCCGTCCGATCTCCCCGGGGACGAGCACCACGACGCCGGTGTGAACGGTCATCAGGGTGCCATACAGCTGCACTTCAGTGTCCGTGACACCGGTATCGGCATACCGCCGGACCGGATTTCCTCATTGTTCAAACCGTTCGAGCAGTTGGACAGCTCCACGACGAGGCGCTTCGGCGGAACGGGTCTGGGGCTGGCGATCAGCAGCCGGCTCGCGCAGCTCATGGGCGGGACCATGTGGGCCGAGAGCCAGGACGGTGCGGGGTCGACGTTCCACTTCACGATGCTCACCAGCGAAGTTCCGCCCGACCTGCGTATGCGCCGGTTGAACAATTCACGGACCGACCTGCGCGGCAAGCGGATGCTCGTCGTCGACGACAACCCGACCAACCGAACGATCCTCAGCCATCAGGGCAGCTCGTGGGGGATGCTCGTCCGTGCGACCGGATCCCAGCAGGAAGCCCTCGACTGGATCCGCGCGGGCGACCCCTTCGA
Organism: Kitasatospora sp. MBT63; assembly: GCF_000710465.2. Taxonomy (GTDB): domain Bacteria; phylum Actinomycetota; class Actinomycetes; order Streptomycetales; family Streptomycetaceae; genus Kitasatospora. The sequence goes on from NZ_JAIZ01000133.1 coordinate 12,435, forward strand.
CATCGGGATACTCGACATGCAGATGCCGGACATGGACGGTATCACGCTGTCCCAGAAAATCAGAGAACACCGCGGGCGGCAGGAGCTCCCCCTCTTCCTCCTCACTTCGATCGGCCGGCCCGACGCACCCAAGGAAATGCTCGAAGAATTCGCCGCCCACCATACCAAACCGATAAAAGCGGCGCAGCTCTACAAAGACCTGTGCCGCGAGATCCTGGGCCACCTGCCCTCGGCCGAATCCGAAACGAGCGACACGCAGCGCGAAACAGGACCGCAGAAGGAGCTGCGCATCCTGCTCGCCGAGGACAACGAGATGAACCGACAGGTGGCCCGGCGCCTGCTGGAGAAGATCGGCTACTCGGCCGACATCGTGGAAGACGGCCAGGCGGCCGTCGACGCGCTGCACGAGAACCACTACGACGTCATCTTGATGGATGTCCAGATGCCCCGCATGGACGGCCTCGAAGCGTCCCGCCGGATTCACCGGACCTGGCCCGCCGACCGGCGCCCCCGCATCATCGCCCTCACCGCCAACGCCATGCCGGAGGACCGGGAGAGGTGTGTGGCCGCGGGGATGGACGACTACCTCAGCAAGCCCCTCCACAGTGACGAGCTCGCCGCAGCCCTTGCCCGCTCGTCCCCGCTGGGACAGCCGGACGAAGACCTCCCGGCGAAGGAGGCCGCTGACTCCCCCGAGGAGGAATCCCACGACGAAGATCTCCCGGCGGTCGACACCGGCACCTTCACCCGGCTGGTGGCTTCGTTCGACAAGGCGTTCGTGACCCAACTCCTGGAGACCTTCCGCGAGGACTCGCCGCCACTCGTCGCGACCCTCCGAACCGGTCTCGCCGACCAGGACGCACCCGAGGTCCGGCGAGCGGCCCACACGCTCAAGTCCCACGGCCAGACGTTCGGGTTCCAACGGCTGGCCCCACTGTGCCAGCGCGCCGAGACTCTCGCAGAACAGGGCGACCTGCAGGGCGCCGAACCCGTCGTCACACAGATCGAGCGTGAGTACGAAACCGTCTCTCGGTCTCTCGACCAGCTGCAGAGGGAGCTTGAGCAATGACCACAGGCAAAGACAGGATCCTCGTCGTCGACGACGACCGTACCAACCGCATGATGATCACCTACCGGTTGGAAGTGAGCGGCCTCCTGACCGACACCGCCGAGAACGGCAACATCGCCCTCGAGAAGCTGCGCCGAGAACAGTTCGACGTCGTCCTCCTCGACATCGTCATGCCGGAGCTGGACGGCTACGCGACACTTGAGCACATGAGGGCGGACAGCGCTCTGCGTGACATACCCGTCGTCATGATGTCCGCCCTCGGCGAGATGGACAGCGTCATCCGCTGCCTCGAACTCGGCGCGGTGGACTATCTGCCCAAACCACTCGACTCGCTTCTCCTCGCCTCCCGGGTCAACGCCATCCTTCTTAAGGCGAGGCTCGAACACCTGGAGGAGGAACGTGAGGAAGAGCTCGGAAAGCTCGCCTCCGCCGTCGCCGCGGCCAGGCTCGACTCGCCGGCCTTCCACGAGCTGACCGCCTTCTTCGATTACCCCGGTTCCTTCGGCCGGCTGGCCCGCGAGATCGCCCAGGCGCTCAGAGCGCAGTGACGCAGCCCCCCACGGGGATCCGTGTGCCGCCCCCGGGAACACCGGGCGTTGCATTCGGTCCGCCTGGCACCCCGGCGCCGACACGAGCACGACCGACTCCCCCGCCATATGGCCCGGATCCGTACGGAGATCACCGACGGACGATTCCCCCGGCACACGGACCGCCGCCCTGCGTTCAGCACTCCGTCCAGCTCTCCGTCATCGTGACGCCGGCGCCTGACCCGGAGCGGCCGTCGGCCCGGTGCGCCCTGCCACCGCCGTCGTGAGGCGGCCTACGCGGCGTGCTCTGAGACCATGGGCAGCGGTTTCTCGTCCACCGGCTGCACCGCACGGCCTTCAGATGTCCGAGCTCGGCAGTCCGTGCGTTCGGCGGCCGGTCCAGCACCATTCGATGTTGACCCACGGGCTGTGCTGCCAGGCCGGTGGACGGATCTGCTGGATCTCGCCGTGCCGGCGGATCACCTCGCAGGCATCGTGCACCCGGTCCCTGTCCAGCATGCAGTACGCCCAGTCCAGGTCGGGCCCGTTACTCGCCTCGCAGGAGGCGAAGGTGTCGATACCCCGGGCCCACAGTGCCGGAACCACGGACAGCAGGCCGAGGTCTATGGCCGCCAGCGTACCGCCGTGGAGGTACTGCGGATGGTGGATCGATCCGGCGGGACGCAGTAGGGCGACCGCCGTGTGCCTGGTCCAGGCGGGCAACGCGGACTGCCGGACGGCGACGGCCGTCATCGGCTGCGGGGCCGTGCCCGGCGGCGACTCGGACACGGGAACGCCGAACCGGCCGTGACGGCTCCGATGGGAACGGGCGGACATACGGCCAGCCTGGCGTTGACCGGCGATGGCGACTACGGCCGAACGCGCAGCGAGAGGGGCACACACCCTGCCGTTGAGAGATCACGGCGGCACCGTCCGACTCGGTGGTCGGAGGGCAGCTGCCCGGTGCTACGGGAGCAGGACGAGGCGTCCGGTCGCCCGGCCGTTCTCCAGCAGTGCGTGGGCGTGCGGGGCCTGGGAGAGCGGCAGCGCCTGGACCTGTCCCGCGCGCAGTGTTCCCCCGGCGAGCAGGGAGTTGAGTGCCGCCGCGGTGTCGGCCAGTTCGTCGGTCGTGGCGTTGGAGAGCGCGAACCCGCGAAGGCTCGCGTCCCGGGTGTAGAGCGTGCCGACCGGCAGGGTCGGGTGGGCGTCGAGGCCGGCCATCAGGATCACCCTGCCGCGGGGGGCCAGCAGCGGGACGACCTGTTCGAGGTCGTGGTGGCCGGAGGTGTCCCAGTACACGTCGATGCCGTCCGGTGCGGCCTTGTGCAGGCGCCCGATCAGATCGGGTGCGCGGCGGTCGAGGACTTCCTGGGCACCGCTGGACCGGCACCACGGGACCTGCTCGGACCGTGCGACGGCGATGACCCTGGCCCCGGCCTCCGCGGCGATCTGTACGACCGCGCTGCCGACCCCGCCGGCCGCTCCGCCCACGACGACGGTCTCGCCGGCCCGCAGCCGTGCTTCCCGGAAGAGGCCGAGGTGGGCGGTGGCACCGGTGTGGAGCACCGCGGCCGCCGCCACCGGGTCGACACCGGCGGGCAGGGGGTAGAGGCGCTCGGCGGCGACGATGGTGTAGGTCGCCGACGGTCCCTGGCGGCCGCCGTGGCCGAGGCTGTTGCACCAGACCGCGTCGCCCGCCAGGAAACCGGCCACCCCGGTCCCGACGGCTGCCACGGTGCCGACCGCGTCGCGCCCGATGACGAAGGGGAACGTCAGCGGTGTCGGGTAGGCGCCCGAGCGTACGAAGGTGTCGACGTGGTTGACCCCGATCGCCTGTGTACGGACCAGGACCTCTCCGTCACCGGGGACGGGGGTGGGCAGCGCCCCGACCCGGATCACGTCGGCCGGCCCCGTGGCGTCGATGTACGCGGCGGTGACCGTCGCGGGCGGGCTAGTCATGGGCCACACCGTAGGTGTCGGCCCAGGCTCGCTCCAGGTCCGGCTCGCTCCACTTCCCGAAGGTGTAGGCGGGTGAGTCCACCGGCAGCGCCCGCTCCACCCGGATCAGCACCGCCTCGTGGCACGGATAGGCGGGCCCGTGCATGTCCATCACCCACTTGCGCGACCAGGCGTACACGGGGTCTCCCTCGCCGCGGAATTCGGCGGTTCCCTTGAACCGGAAGCCACGCCGTTTGAGGAAGTCGATCACGTTCACCTCCAGCCGGGGGTCCCGCCGGAGGTTCGCCACGGTGGTGGGGGAGGCCATGTCCATGAAGACCAGGTGGTCGTCGTCGTAGACGAGCAGCGATCCCTTCGGGGACAGGTTCGGGGAGCCGTCCTCGCAGACCGTCGCCACGAACGCGAGTTTCGCGCTGTCGACGATCGCGCGCATGTCCTGTGTGATGATCCCCATGCTGTCCCTCGTCTCACTACTCCCGGATGCGCTGCGCGCTCCGGGCTCTGGATGTCGTCGAGTGCCAGTGTCGGCGAGGTCGGCGGTTCTCACCATTGCCCGCCGCTGGGGTGCGGGGCCGGCTGTCCGCCATGTGGCATCCCGCGAGACCACTGCCGAACGGGTGTCCGATCGTTGGAGCCGAGGAGATCCGCCACCGGTTCCGTCCCGGCTCCACCGGGGGCGCCCACCGTCCCGATGTACTCGACGTCCGTCGGTTCCCTCAATTCTCCTCGACCATCCGCATGAACCGGAGGTCACCGCCTTCCTTGCAGATCACCTCCACCGGCAGCCAGGGCTCCAACAACCAGTGCACGATGCTGTCGGGCCCCGCTGCCAGCGGCCGCAGGCTTCCACCGACCGCTTCGGCGACCTGCCGCGCTTCCACGGCCGTCAACCGGGGGGACGTCGTCGCCCGTCGGCCCCCGTCGAGTTCGACCAGTACCGCGTCCGGCCGGCGCACGGCTCCGACGATTCCTACGACGAGGGCACGCCGGACCGGAGAGGGGAGACCGCCGCGGTCCATCGCGTCAACCGCCACTGCACCGCACCGTCCATGACCGCGGAGAAGACCTCGTGCTGCGGCCGCCCGCCGTACGCGGTACCGGCTCGGAGAAGACATCGGTCAGATCCTGTGCCATGCACATCCGCTCACTCCCGGGTAGCGAGACCGGCTCGGAACACCCGCCCCGCCGAACGGTTCGCTCAGGGGCCAGTTCCGATTCCGCCCCCACGCCGGATGAGCGGCAACCGGGCGATCCGGGTCGGGGCGGGGCGGAGCTCCGGTCCGGCCCGCACCTCCGGGGCCCGCCGGGGGTGACTTGCGTCAGGCCGTCCGCGGGAATTGACTGGCGATACCGGTCAGCTCTCCCTTCCCGGCCCGGAGGCCCGTGATGGAGGTCTACAACGATCAGTACATCGGCGGTCGCTGGCGGCCGTCCGTCGGCGACGGAGTGATCACTGTCATCAATCCGGCCACCGAGGACAGCCTCGCGGTCGTCCCCGCCGGGAGCGCCGCCGACATCGACAGTGCGGCCACGGCCGCCCGGGCCGCTCAGCGCACCTGGGGTGCAACCGACCCCGGAACACGGCTCATCCACCTGAAGGCGATCCACGAGGGCCTGGTCGCGCGGCGGCACGAGATCGCCGACACGATGACCGCCGAACTGGGCGTGCCGATCGGATTCTCCACCGAGATCCAGACCGGCCTGCCGATCGCGGTCGCCGACAGTTACGTCGAGATCCTGGCCGACTACGAGTTCACCGAGAAGGTCGGCAACTCCACCGTCTACCACGAACCCGCAGGAGTCGTCGGCGCGATCACGCCCTGGAACTACCCGCTGCACCAGATCGTGGCCAAGGTCGTCCCCGCCCTCGCCGCCGGCTGCACGGTGGTGCTGAAGCCCGCCGAGAACACTCCTCTCGTGGCACGCCTGTTCGCCCGGATCGTGCACGAGGCGGCTCTCCCGGCCGGGGTCTTCAACCTCGTCACCGGCCTCGGCTCGGAGGCGGGCACGGCGCTCGCCGGCCATCCCCAGGTGGAACTGCTCTCCTTCACCGGCTCCACCGCCGTCGGGCGCTCGATCGCAGAGCTGGCGGGGCGTGACATCAAGCGCGTGGCACTCGAGCTCGGCGGCAAGTCGGCGAACGTGGTGCTCCCGGGTGCCGACCTCGCCACGGCGGTCACCGTCAACATGGCCTACATCTTCAGCAACTCCGGTCAGTCGTGCAATGCCTGGTCCCGGCTGCTGGTCCATCAGGATCAGTACGAGGAGGCGGTCACGCTGGCAGCCGAGGCCGCGTCCACCTACGTGCCCGGCGACCCCACCGATCCCGAGACCCTGATCGGCCCGGTCGTCAGCGCACGGCGGCGCGACCGCGTACGCGGTTACATCCAGCTAGGTCTGGATGCCGGCGCACGGCTCGTGACCGGCGGCGTCGAGGCGCCGGCCAACTGCGAGCGGGGCTTCTACGTCCGGCCGACGGTCCTGGCCGACGTCACCCCGGACATGACGGTGGCCCAGGAGGAGATCTTCGGACCGGTCCTGTGTGTCCTCGCCTATCGCGACCCGGAGCACGCCCTGGCGCTGGCCAACGGAACCGCCTACGGCCTGGCAGGCGGCGTATGGGCGGCGGACGAGCAGAGTGCCATCGCCTTCGCCCGACGCATGGACACCGGGCAGGTGCACATCAACGGGGGCAGGTTCAATCCGCAGGCACCGTTCGGTGGATACAAGAACTCCGGTGTGGGACGGGAACTGGGCCGCCAGGGCTTGGAGGAGTTCCTTCGTACGAAGTCCCTGCAGTTCTGAGGCCGGGCGGGTCAGCACGTAGGGGGCGGTGCCGCCCGGACGCAGACCCGGTTGCTGAGCGGTTGCTTCCAGTCCGCCGAGGACCACCTTCGGCGGTCTCGGCGTCAAGGGAAGCACCCGCCTGCGCTTCGGAAACGTCCGGCGGGCACACGGGACGCCTATGCCAGCTCGACGGCGGTGCCGTCGTATTGCACCGCAACAGGTCCGTGGCAGTGCATCTCCCCAGCGGCACCGGTCACTTTTGCATGCCAGAAGTACTTGGCCATGAACACCTCCAAGCTCAGGTAGCAGCTCCAGGAAACTCCGCCCTGGCCGGCACGACGACCACACGAATCGCCTTCCACCCGTACGCCGTCCCTGATCTGCCCGGTCCGCTGCCCGAACGGGGCGCGCCGCCACCTGACGCCCCGTCGGGCTTCCGCATCACGGCGCCGATGCGGAAGCGGAGGGGGCCGCGGGGGTCGTGGGGCTCGAGGACTTGCCGGCGGCGGTGGCCGAGGGGCTCGGCGCCGGTGCGCCGGAAGGGCTCACGGCCGGGCCGGCCGGGGGCGTGGTCGTGGTCGAGGGGCTCCCGGACGGGGCGCCGACGCTTCCCGGATCCGCCGTCGTGTCCGGTGAGCCCGATGGCGAGGGTCCGGACGGTGAGCCGGAGGGCGACGGCCCGGACGGCAGGACGGCGGCCGGGCCGGAGCCGCCGGTGGACGGTGCCACGGGCGCCTTCCGGGGCGGTTCGGACCGGCCCGGGGTGAGCGAGGTGCCGGTCCGGGAGTCCCCGCCGGTCAGACTGCTCACGGGCCGGCCCGCCAGTACCTCGACCGCCAGGATCGGCACCATCGCCAGGGCGAACACCAGCGCGGAGGCGGTCGTGTACGTCCGCCAGCCGCGGCGGCCCTTCGCCCGGACCAGCCGCGGCTCGCTCCACTCCCCCG
>NZ_JAIZ01000134.1 GCF_000710465.2 Kitasatospora sp. MBT63
TCTCAGCTGCGGACGTCGCGATGTTGTCCGCGGACAACATCCGTGCCGCTTCCCGGACCGCGTCGCGCTTGGCCCGTTCCTCGCTCTTGAGCCTCTCCTCCAGTGCCAGGAGGTCGTCAGCAGTAAGTGAGCGGTCGTCCTTGAACGCCCGGGCCAGCCGACGCCCGTAGCGCTCGGCCATCTCGCCGGTGGCAAGACGTTGCTGAATGGCGAACGGCAGTGTCAGCAGCGCGATCTGGTTACCGACCCAGGACCTGTCCCGGCCACGCCGGCGGGCCACCTCGGCGGCGTTGCCATCACAGGCGGCAAGAAGCTGTTCGAGGCCGCGGGCCCGCTCGATGAGATCGAAGTCCTCTCGGTCCTCGTTCTCGATCATCAGGTAGTCCATGAAGTCGGCCCGGCTCGTCGCCAGGTCGTCACGGACCACACAATCGAGTGCCTCCAGGCCCACCTGGCGGGCGGCCCGGTAGCGGCGCTCGCCGTTCAGCAGAACGTACTCGCTGTCCCCGCTGGTGATCCGCTCATGGGCGGGCCAGAGCCTCAGATACGCCTCACGGGTCACCACGACACAGGCCGTCGTCTGCTTCTTCGCGAGGCTCTGGCCGAGAGCCTCGCTCTGCTCCTCGGTGCCGTAGTTCCGGCGCGGGTTCATGGGGCAGGGATCGACCTTGGACAGGTCCAGGCGCAGGAGCTCGTACTCCGGGATGGCGCCTTCGGCCTGCGCCTTGGCACGTCCGCGCTCGCTGCGGGGCTGGCGGCCGAGGCTTCCGAAGGCGCCGGCGCCGACGCGGTCTGCGGCCTTGGTCATTCTGCGATCCTCCTGGCGATGTCGCGCATGATCTCGGCCTGCTCCCCGTCGGGGGCGTAGACGAGCAGCGGGGTCTTGGCGCGCACGGCCTCGCGCTGGTCCTTGAGTTCGTTGACGACGGCGATCACTTCGGGGATGCCGATCGACTTCCAGCCCTCCAGGGAGGACGTCACCACGTAGCCCTTGCGGGAGTCGTAGAGGTTGACGATGAATCCCAGGTCGTGGATGTCGATCTCGAGGTCGTCGCAGAGGGAGTCGATCTGGTCCCGCAAGAGCTCGTAGGCGTCCGCCGAGGAGTCTTCTGCCTGGACGGGGATGATCACGCCGGAGTAGCCCTCGGGTTCGCCCGCGCGCGTGCGGGCGTAGTACAGAGCGTTGTCCATGGCGTAGCCGAGGCTGGGAGGGCAGTCGACGAGGACGAAGTCGAACTCGCGCTCCACCTCGGCGAGTGCCTTCTCGAGGGCGGTCTCCTTGACCCTCACCTCGCGGGAGGTGACGAGCTTTGCGTCGAGGAGGAAGCCGTCGGTGCAGGCAGGCAGCAGGTACAGGCGGCCGTCGAAGGCGTCTCCGCTGATTTTGATCAGCAGATCGCGCAGGTCGGACTGGCGTTCGCCGCACATGTTCTTCACGAGGCTGTCGCCCTTGATGGCGAGGTGCTCGTGGCCGAGTTGCTTCGTGAGGTGGCCCTGGGGGTCGAAGTCGACCAGGCAGACGCGGTAGCCCATCTCGGCGAGGGCCTGGCCGACGCCCGCGGACATGGCGGTCTTGCCGACGCCGCCCTTCTGGTTGCCGAAGGCGATCCTGCGGGCGCCGGTCGCCATGCGGTTGCGCTGGGGGAGGGGGTGGGTGTCCAGCCAGAGGCGGATGGACTGTGCCAGGCCCTGGTTGTAGGGGATGCCACGGGTGGAGCAGTCCTCACGGAAGCTCTTGTAGAGGGCGGACGGCACGTAGGTGGAGAAAGAGTCGCTGCGGGCGGTGTCGATCAGGTCGAGGGCACTGTTGGAGGCGCGCCAGGCCTGGATGCCCTGGGTGACGGCGTCCTGGATGTCGACGCCGACGGTGGCCGCGCGGATCTTCAGCTCGCGTCGAAGCTGTGGGGGGAGTTTGGTAACTACCTTGTCCCGGTTCTCGGGCACAATCGGAGCGCTCATGAGGGGAGTTTACTAACCCCTGGCGCGGTGTCAGTACCCGCGACACGGAGTAAATCGGGCATCTTCTGACATGTCGTCGGGTTGGTGCCCCGCTCGATGGTGGAACGGCCGACTTCTGGCGGTCTTCGCGACTCCTCCTGGGGCGCAATGACCTCGCCAAGGCTGCACAGACCCGCCCACCCGCATGCACCGTGCTTGTTCGCGCATCCACCGTCCCGGCCCCCTTCCGCGGAGGTGGATGTTGTCCGCGGACAACATCCACGACACAGGCCGAGCGCGGTTCGGACAGTGGCGGACTGCGTCATCCGGTCGGCCGGCAGCCGCACCGTGGGCGGTCGATGGTGTGCGACGGCAGCGGTGTGACCGCGGACGCCGGGGGACCTGCCGCCTCCCGGGGCCGGACCGGCCGGGTGCGCTGAGGGGTACGGCAGCCCGCCCTTTCAGGCTGGACAAACCAGACGCAGAGTCACAGGCTGGGTGAATAGTGAATATCCGACTTTTCGCCTTTGGATCGAGGAAAGCCATGACACGCTCTGTGAAGCGATTCGCCGCGGCCATGGCCGGGGCGGCCCTGCTCACTACGGTGGGTGGAATTGCGGCGGCCCAGTCCGCCTCCGCCGCGGTGGTAGCGACCCGGGTGAGCCCATCATCGGCCACGGCTTCGGCTCTCTCCTTCGGATCGTCCGGTTGGATATCCGGCCAAGTGATCAAGATCCCCATTTACCATTCGATCAATATTTGCGGTGCCGGCAACACCTGCACCAATAGCTGATGGCGCTGACGCCCGGTTCCGCCGCGACGCGCAGGTAGCCGAGGTGGGTCCGGTTCCGGGCGCCCAGCTGGATCCGGGCGATAGCGCTGTCCTTGCGCCCGAAGAAGACGTCCAGTATCCGTACTTCGCTGCCGAGTACGGTGACGTGTTCGGCATAGGCCTGGACGGGGCCGTTGAAGCGGGCGTCGTGCTGGCATCGGCCGTGATCGTGGAAACGGACCCTTGGCCAGGACGCGCAGCGTCTTCTCGAGGCGCCGTGCGTGTTCCCGGGTCAGCGTCAGGTCGCTGCGTTGTGCCTGGGTGAGGCCGCCCGCCGGAGGAACGGTATTCCGGCCTGCCGGCGACGGATCTGCTCGGCCTGCTGGCGGGCCGGCTCGGTGGCCGCGGCGGCCTGGTGAATCGACTCCGTACGACGGACGATCGCGGTGTCGCCCCGCGTGCTGTCTGCTCGCCGCGTCTCCCGGCCAGGACTCCTCGCTCCGGTCAATCCGGGATGAGACCCTCACCGCCATCTCGCAGCATCGACCTGACCTCCCGGATGGACGCGTTCGAGGCCGGCAGGATCAGGTCGGACGGCAGGAGGGAGTCGTCCGCAAGAGGTGTGCCGAGTCGATGGACCGTTGCGATGAGCGCCTTCAACGTCGTTTGGAATGCTCCGGTGTCCCCGGCCGCCATGATGTCCAGCAGAGCCTCGTCCAGCCTGTTCAATTCAGGGAGGTGGCAGTCGGCCAACGTCAGCTGCCCCTCGCCCATGATTCTCACGATCACTGTGACCTCCCAGGTCCTTCGACGTGCGGTTCCTGACCGGTCCGGGGTCCGGCGGCCGCCCAGCGCAAGATATAGATGAGCTCGAGATCCACCCGGTACTTCTCGACCAGCTCACGTGCCCGGGGATTGGTGTCCGCGGTGGCGTTGACGCGGGCTTCCAGGTCACCGGGAGGAAGCCCGTCCCCGGCGTTCCCGCCGTCGTCGGCTTCCATGGGGGCGGGACAGGCTCTGGTCGGCATCGGGGGCGACGCGTCGTCCTCGCGGTCCGTCATGTGCAGCGACCCTGCGGCTCAAGGACCCAGGCCCAACAGCGCTCGCCGTCGTCGAGTTCCACCCAGCGCGGCGGCCCGTACCTCCAGCGCAGGTCCTTCTGATCAGCCGGCACCGGTGACGGGACCGGATGCCTGTCCAGAACCGGCCGGACGCGGTGTGAGGTTCGGTCGGTCCCACCGACGAGGATGACCAGATCCGCACCGCCGCGCGCGCCCAGCCGTCCTGGCTCCTGCTCCTGGACCATGGATACGCCCACCTCGCCTTCACACGGCGGCATCCTCTGCACGCCTGTATCGGTGACCACCATCGCGGTGCCCTCCCCTTCGAGACGTGCCCGAGGAAGCACTGATCAAGGCAGCAGTAGCTGTCCGGTCGTGCCTGGAGTGGCCTGGGACGTCGGGGGAGGGAGCGGTCCGCAGGCGCCGGAGGGCGCCCGCGAGCGTCAAGTGGCAAGGTCGGCACGGCTGCACGGCTGCACGGCTGCACGGTCGCGGGTGGGACAGCGGCGCTGTTTCCGCCATGTGAGATGTGGGGGCTTCTGTCCTTCGTATATCGAACGCCGCGGATCCGACTTTCGCCCCATCCGCCCTTGTCTGTGCAAGATGGGTGGACTTGTTCGAAGAGGATGCGCCGACCGAGGGACGTTGATGCCGCCGCCCAGCCAGCCGGACCCGCGTGGGACCGTCGCCGAACCGGAGGCCGGAGGAGATCGCCCCCGACGGCTGGACCTGAGCGTCGCCCAGGTGGTCGCGAGTGCGTTGGCTGCCGTGGCCGGCGCCGTCCTCGCCTCCGAACTCGGCGTCTACGGCACCATCATCGGCGCGGCTGTCGTCAGTGTCGGGGCGACCGTCGGCAGTGCCGTGTTCCAGCACCTGTTCCGGCGCACCGGCGAGCAACTGCTCAGCGCGGTGGACCGCGGACCGGGCCCGGTGGTCAACGGGCTGCGCCAGG
>NZ_JAIZ01000135.1 GCF_000710465.2 Kitasatospora sp. MBT63
ACCACATACACCGACGACCCCCCAACCGGACCACCGATCGGTATCCGGGCGGTGCGGGCGTCCTCGATGACGACGCTGGTCGTCGTCCCGGTGTTCTCGGTCGGGCCGTAGCAGTGGTTCAGTGCCACATGGCGGGTCGCGGGGTCGTTCAGCATCGTCGCGAAGGTGCTCGGCATGGCGACGTCGCCGCCGACCACGATCTGCCGCAGGCCCGCCAGCGCCAGGTGGTCGTGCTCGACGAACTGGTTGAACAGGGCGGTGGTGATGACCATGGAGGTGACCGCGTGTTCGCGCAGCAGCGCCGCGATCTCGGGGATGTCCAGCTGCCCGGCCCTCGGCAGCACGAGCCGCCCGCCCTGCAGCAGGCTGGTCCACAGCTCGATGGCGGAGATGTCGAAGCTGAGCGGCGCGAGCTGGAGGAACGTCTCGTCGCGGCCGTGGGCCAGGAAGTCGGGCCGGTAGGCCAGCCGCAGGATGTTGCGGTGGGTGATGCCGACGCACTTCGGGGCGCCGGTCGACCCCGAGGTGAAGCTGACGTAGGCGAGCGAGTCCGGGTGCGCGGCCGACGCGGGCGCCCCGGCGGGCTGCGCCGCGAGCAGCGCCTGCACCCCGGGATCGTCCAGCACCACGACCGTACAGCCCTGCGCAGCCCCGCCGAGGGCGGCCAGCGACCCGGCCGTGGCCACGATCACCTCCGTCCCGCTGCCCTCGGCATAGGCGGCGGCGCGTTCGGCCGGTCCCGCCGGGTCCAGGAAGAGATACGCGCCGCCGGCCTTCAGGGCGCCGAGCAGGGCGACCACCATCTGTGCGGATCGCGGGACCGCGATGCCGACGACGGAGTCGGTGGTGACGCCGTGGCCGCGCAGCAGCCGGGCCAGCCGGTCGGTGAGTGCGTCGAGTTCGCCGTAGGTGAGGGTGCCGCCGGCCCCGGTCAGTGCGACGGTGTCCGGACGCCGGGTCGCCGCCTCGGTGAAGAGTTCTGCGATGGTCCGGTCCGTGCGGTCCCAGTGCACCGATCCGGTCCAGGCGGCGATCCGGTCGGCTTCGGCGGCCGAGTCCAGCCGCAGTGCGGCGGGCGCGGTGGCGGGGTCGGCGACGGCGTGTTCGACGGCCTGCCGGAAGTGGTCCAGCAGGAGGCTCACCGTCGCCGGTTCGAACAGCCCGGCCTCGCCGATCAGTTCGAACTCGATCACGGGGCCGCGGCCGACGCCGACGAGCATCAGCTCGTTCTTCACCGAGCCGGCCTCGGCGGCGACCGCCGGCTCGGCCGCGATCTGCGCCAGCGACCAGCCGCCCTGCCGGGTGTCCGCCCAGTCCGCGACCGCCTGGCACAGTGGTATCCGTGCGCCGCTGCGGGGCACGCCCAGCTCGGAGACGATCCGTTCCAGGGTGATGTCCTGGTGGTCCAGGGTGCCGCTGAAGGCCCGTGCCGTGTGCCGTACGGCCTCCTCGACACCGGCGGCCGCGCCGAGCCGGACCGGGATCGGTACCAGGTTGGCGAACAGGCCGACCAGTCCCTCGGTCTCGGTGCGCCGGCGGCCGGAGACCGCGGCGCCGATCACCAGGTCCGGTTGGCCGGAGTGCCGGCTCAGGACCACGGCGAACAGCGCGAGCATCGCGGTGAACGGGGTGGCACCCGCGGCGGCGGCGAACTCGCGGAACCGCAGGCTCTGTTCGGCGGACATCGTCCACCGCGCGCGATGGCCCTTCGGCGAGCGCGCCGAGGTCCGCGGCCGGTCGGTCGGCAGCTCCAGCACGTGCGGGATGCCGGCGAGCGCCTCGCGCCAGTACCCGAGGTCGCGCTCGCCGGGTTCGGCGTCGAGGCGGGCCGCCTGCCACTCGGCGTAGTCGCCGTACTGGACGGGGAGCTCGGGGAGTGCGGCCGGGAATCCGGTCATCCGGGCCGTGTAGCAGGCGTCGAGTTCCCGGTGCAGCACGCCGAGGGACCACTCGTCACCGATCAGGTGGTGCACGGCCAGCAGGAGCAGGTGCTCGTCCGCCGCGGTGCGGGCCAGCCGGACCCGCCACAGCGGCCCGCCGCAGACGTCGAACGGCCGGGCGCCTTCGCGGGTCAGTGCCCGCACCGCCTGCTCGCAGGCGTCCGCGCCCTCGGCGCTCAGGTCGACGGTCTCGAAATCGACGGCCGCCGCGGCCTGCGGGGCGACCGACTGGCGGGGCGGGTCCTCGCCGGTGAAGGTGGTCCGCAGGGTCTCGTGCCGCCGCGCGAGGTCCGTGAAGGCCTGCCGCAGGGCCTCGCGGTCCAGCGGGCCGCGCAGCCAGGTCAGTTCGGTCATGGTGTAGAGGCCGTCGTCGGCGGCCAGGTGCCCGGCCGTCCAGACGCCCCGCTGGATCGGCGAGAGCGCGGCGTCCGCACCCGGCCGGCGCGGGATCGCGCGCCGGGCCAGTCTGGCGGCGAGGTCGATCGTCCTGCCGCCGACCCGCAGCTGCGGGGTGGCGAGGTTGTCGGTAGCGGTCATGGGTCAGCCCCTGTCCCAGGTCATCAGCGGGCCCTGGACGCGCATCACCAGGTCGACCCGTAGTTCGGCGAGCAGATCTTCGAGCAGTGGTGTGGCGCCGTCGCCGTTGGCGAGGATCACCAGGCCGTGGCCGGACACCGGGTCCACGGCGTAGACGCTGCGGAATCCCGGGCCGTCGCCGGGGTGTCCGATCCACCGCCGGCCGGCGACGGTCTTCACGGATGTGCCGAGGCCGTAGCCGGACCGCAGCCCGTCGAGCATCTGCTCGGCGTCCGAGCGGGCGAGCAGCGTCCCCCGGTCCCGGGTCAGCGCGCGGTGGAGTTCGACGCCGACCCTGGCCAGGTCCGCGGCGGACATCCACACCAGGTCCTCCGCCTCCGTGCGGGCCGTCCGCCGGCCGCGGCCGTAGCCGCGCCCGGTCGCGGTGTGCCCCACGGCGACGGACTCCCCCGCGGCGGTCGGGAACTCCGGCAGGAACACCGTGTCGTCCAGGCCCAGCGGATCGAGGACGAGGGACTGCAGGGCCTTCGGGAAGGTGAGCCCGGTGACGTCGGCGATGACCCGCTCGACGAGGGTGTAGTTGGCGAGGCCGTACTCGTACCGGGAGCCCGGCGGCCGGCAGACGGCGACGACCGGCCCCCGGGCGCTCTCGTCCGGGTCCAGGCCCGCACTGTGGCACAGCAGATCGCGGACCGTCACCGGCCGCGCCGCATCCAGCGTCTGCACCCGCTGCCCGAGCAGCAGCTCGTTCACCGGGGTGCCGAGCGTGAGCGCACCGTCGCGGGCGAGCCGCAGCACGGCGATGGCGGCCAGGTGCTTGGCCACCGATCCGACCTGGAAGACCGTGTGCTCGGTCACCGGGACCGATCCGCCGGCCGCGGTCACGCCGTGGCCCCACGCCGTGATCCGGCCGTCCGTGATGGTGGCGACGCTCAGCCCGGGCACCCGGTAGCGCACCATCGGTCCGATCAGCAGCGGCGTCTTCGGGTGGATGCGGCGCAGCCACTCCTCGGGCTCGGCCTGGTCGGCGTCCCACAGCGAGATCTGGGTGATGAAGCGCCGCAGGCCGTGCAGGTGGTTCTCGGCGACGCAGAGCACCGTGTCGCGGTCGAAGGCGTCGGTGGCGTACAGCCAGGTCACCTGGAGCCTGCCGTCGATGATTCCGGCCATCACCTCCAGGGGGTAGGAGGCGGCGAAGTCCTCCGGCGCCTCGGAGCCGAGCGTGCGGGGCAGGTCCGTGAACGGGAGGCCGCCGTCGCCGGGTGCGTCGCCCGCCTCGCCGATGTAGTTGAAGCCGATCTCCGCGCCGGAGGCGACCGCCGCGGCGAGCTCGGGTCCGGCCAGGTGGCGGGCCACGCCGTACCCCATGCCGCGGTTGGGCATCGCCTGGCTCTGGTCGCGTACCTGCGCCACGTAGGAGCCGAGGCTGTCACCGGCCGTGAGGTGGAAGGACATCGGGTGGACGGCCGTGAACCAGCCGACGGTCCGGGCGACGTCCTGGTCGCGGGCGAACGCCTCGCGGCCGTGGATCTCGACGTCGACGGCCACCGCACCGTCGCCCACCCAGCCGTGCAGCGCCGGGACGGCCGCGGCGAGCAGCAGTTCGGCGGCGGTGATCCGGCCCGTGGTGCGCCGGGTCGCCGCGCGGAACGCGTCGGTCCCGGCGGGGTCCAGCTCGACCGTCACCCGGCCGGTCCCGGCCGGGGCCGCTCCGGGTGCCGTGTCGCGGGGCAGCGGTGTGCTCCGGCCGCGGGCCTGGGTCCAGTACTCCGCGTCCTTCTGGAACGCCGGGCCGGCCGCATACCGGTGCAGGTGCTCGGCCCACTCCTTGAACGAGGTGGTCTTGTCCGGCAGTTCGGCGCTCTCGCCGCGGACGGCGCCGGTGTACGCGGCCGCGAGGTCGGCGACGAGGAAGCTCCAGGAGACGATGTCGACCGCCATGTGGTGGACGACGATGAGCAGTTCGTCCGGCGCGGTGCCGCCGTGGTCGAACAGGACCGCGCGCAGGATCGGCCCGTTCACCAGGTCGAGGCCCGCCTGGGCCCGTGTCCCGGCGGCCTCGGCCAGCTCCGCGCGGTCCGCCTGCGGCCATGCCGAGGCGTCGACGATCTCGAGGAGGTCGGCGTCGTCGGCCGGGGCGAGGTACTGGTGCCACCGGCCGTCG
>NZ_JAIZ01000136.1 GCF_000710465.2 Kitasatospora sp. MBT63
GCGGCGGTGTCCTCGCCGGCGCTGCCGCCGCCGGTCGCGGCGCCGGTCGGCCCGGCGCCCGACCCGACGCCGAGCCCGTCCCCCGCGCCCGTCGAGGAGACCGTGGTGCCCGCCGCCGTGCCGCGCGCGGCCGTGCCGAGGCCGAAGCCCAGTCCGTCTCCGAGCACCACTCCCCCGGCGGCACCGGTGGTGACGCCCGCACCGTCGTCGCCGGTGCCCGAGCCGCCGCCGGAGCCGCCGGTGACGCCTCCGCCGGTGCCGACCGCACCACCGCCGTCGCCCTCGCCGTCCCCGCCGGCGCCGCCGGTCTCGTTCTGGCTCGACCAGCTGCCGATCGTCGGGCGTGAGCACCGGGACCCGGCGGCCGGGCCGGTGATCCGGCGCGGTGACCCGGTGGCGCAGCGCCGGGCGGTGTGGATGCGCGGTTCGGCGCACCAGCACGCGCTGTCGGTGCGGGTGCCGTCCCAGGTGACGATCGACCTCAACCGCGGCTGCACCGCGTTCGACGCGGTGGCCGGGCTGGACGACCTGAGTGTGGGGGCCGGCTCGGTGGAGTTCCGGGTGGAGGGCGCCGACGGGCGGGCCCTGTGGCAGTCGGGCCGGGTCGGGCCGTGGGACCGCCCGGTCGCGGTGCACGCGGCGCTGGCCGGGCAGACCTCGATCCGGCTGGTCGTCACCCCGGCCTCCGGCCGGTGGCCGCTGATCGACGTCGCGGACTGGGCGGACGCCAGGTTCACCTGCAGCTGAGGGCCCGTGCTGGGCGCACCCGCACGGGCCCTCGGGCACGCCTTTCGGACCGGCGTCCGGTCCGGCCGTCCGCTCGGGCCGCCCGGACCGCCCGGACCGCTCAGACCGTGCAGGCGCCGTCCGCGCAGGCGTGCGCGTCGTGCCCGGCGGGCTCGGCGGACTCCGCGTGACGGGCGGTCCCGGACGTCCCGGCGGTCTCGGCGGTCTCGGCGGCGACCTGCTCCAGGACGCGCAGGAAGGTCTCGGCCTCCTGACCGCCCTGGACCGCCCACTTGCCCTCGAAGACGAAGGTCGGCACGGCGCTGATGCCGAGCTCGCGGGCCTCCGCCAGCTGGGCCCGGACCTCGGCCGCGCCCTCGTCGCCCGCCAGGTAGGCGGCCGCGCGGTCGCGGTCGATCCCGGCGGCGGCGGCCAGCTCGGTCAGCGCGGCGCGGTCGCCGACGTCGACGCCGTCGGCGAAGTGGGCCTTGAGCAGCAGTTCCTTCAGCTCGGACTGGACGGCGGCGCCGTACTCGCGCTCGGCGAGGTGGAGCAGGCGGTGGCCGAGGAAGGTGTTGACGTGCAGCGCGGTGTCGAAGTCGAAGTGCACACCCTCGGCCTTGCCGAGCTGGGTCACCCGGTCGTCCATCGCGACCGACTGCGGGCCGTAGCGCTCGGCCAGCCAGGCGCGGTGCGGGCTCGCGCTCTCGGGCGCGTCCGGCACCAGCTGGTACGGGCGGAAGACCACCTCGACCTCGGCCTTGCCCGCGAAGCGGTCCAGGGCCTGTTCGAAGCGGCGCTTGCCGAGGTAGCACCAGGGGCAGGCGATGTCGCTGAAAATCTCGACCTTCATCGGGGGACGGAACTCCTGTCACGGGGGGGCTGGCCGGGGCGGCCGATCGGGGTCGCCGATCCGGTGGATGAACGCTCAACCATCGGAGGACATTCCCGGACGTCCACGAACCGCCGTGGCCGGGGCCCACCGGGGCCGCCGCCCGCCGGGTGGGGTCAGCCCGCCGGCGGGGCCGGTACGACCAGCACCGGGCAGGCCGCGTGGTGCACCGCGGCCGTGCTGACCGAGCCCAGCAGCAGCCGGCTGAAGCCGCCGTTGCCCCGGGTGCCGAGCACCACGGTGTGCTGCCCGGCGGTGCAGGCGAGCACCACCTCGACCACGTTCCCGAGCACCACGTGCAGGGCCAGCTCGCCGCCGTACGGGCGCTCGCGGGCCGACTGGACGGTGGCGACGGCCCGGCGCAGCCCGTCCGCCATGCTCTCGGTGAGCCGCTCGACGCTCTCGTGCACCAGCTCGGCCATGCCGGGCGGGTAGCCGGACGGGGACGGGTTGACGACGGCGAGCACGTACAGCGGCAGCCGGAACAGTTCGGCCTCGGTCATCGCCCGGTCGAGCGCCCACAGCGAGCCGTCCGAGCCGTCGCAGGCGGCGAGGATGCCCGGGCGGGCGGCGGGGGGCGGCTCGCCGAGCACGGGGAAGGGTTCACGCACAGCGGCCTCCGGATGACGGACCACCAGCACATGATCGCCGATCGGGCCCGGCCCGGCGGCAGGGCGCGCCCGGACCGGCCGCGGCACGGCGTCGCCGTCGTGGGCGTGGGCGTGGACGCGGCCGTGGCCGTGGGCGGGGGCGTGGGCGGGGGCCCGGGCTTCAGGGCGGGTGGGTCAGGTCGGGCGGGTCAGGGCGCGCCGCTGTGCCGGGGGCAGGCCGGTCCAGCAGGAGCCGTGGCGGCGGGCCGCGACCCGGCGCAGCCACAGTTCGGTGGCGATCAGGTCGGCGAGGCCGGCCAGGGTGCCCGGTGGCAGGGCGGCCTCCGGGGTGGCGGCGCGGGCCAGCGACTCCCGGACGGCGGCGTGGTCGATCAGGCCGGCCTCGGCGAGCAGCGGGCGCTCGAACAGTTCGACCAGTGCGTCGGCGGCCTGCCGCAG
>NZ_JAIZ01000137.1 GCF_000710465.2 Kitasatospora sp. MBT63
GCCCCGGGGGGGGACGCGCCGCCGGCCGCCCCCGCCGCCGGCCGGCGCGGTTTCCTGGCCAAGGCGTTCGGCGTCACCGCGCTGCTGAGCGCGGCCGGTTCGGCCCTCGGCCTGCTGCGCGACCTGCTGCTGGCCCGCTACTTCGGCGCCAACCAGGGCACCGACGCGTTCCTGGTGGCCTGGACGGTCCCCGAGACGGCGGCGCCGCTGCTGATCGAGGACGCGATGTCCTTCCTGATGGTCCCGGCGTTCAGCCTGGCCCTGGTACTGCGCGAGGAGCGCCCGGCCGGACCGGACCCGGTCCGGCAGCTGGTCCGGGCCACCCTGCCCTGGCTGCTGCTGGCGCTGTGCGCGCTGTCCCTCGCGGTCGCGCTGGGCGCCCCCCAGCTGGTCGCCGTCCTGGCGCCGGGCCTCGCCGACCCGGGCCTCGCCGTCAGCTGCACCCGGATCACCGCCTTCACCGTGCTGCCGTTCGGCGTCGCCGGCTACCTGGGGTCGGCGCTGCGGGCGCACCACCGGTTCACCGCGCCGGCCGCCATCTACGTCGCCTACAACCTCGGCATCCTCGCGGTGCTGCTGACCGGGCAGGCGTTCCTGGGGGTGCGTTCGGCCGCCGTCGGGGTCGCCTTCGGCAGCCTGCTGATGGCCGGCGTGCTGGTCGGCCCGTTCCTGCGGCGGCTGCGCGGGGGCCGCCGGCGGCGCCGCCGGCGGGGTACGGCGGGCCACGGCGGCCTGGTGCTGATCCCGCTGGCGATACTGCCGGTGGCCGCGTTCACGCTCACCCGGCAGGCCCAGGTGTTCATCGAGCGCTTCCTCGGCTCGGGGCTGCCGCCCGGCACCATCTCGCACCTCAACTACGCCGCCAAGGTCTCCCAACTGGCCATGACGGCGGGCATCCTGATCGTCACCGTGACCTTCCCGCTGGTCGCCAGGGCGCTGGCGGCCGGGGACCTCGCGGCCGCCCGCGACCGGGTGGAGAAGGACCTCGGCCAGGCGGCCGCCGTGGTGCTGATGGGCACCGCGTTCCTGATGGCCTGCGCCCCCTCGGTGGTGGCGCTGCTGTTCCAGCGCGGCGCCTTCGGGGCGCCCGACACCGCGGCCACCGCGGCGGTGATCCGGGTCTACAGCTTCGGCCTGCCGGCCCAGGCCATGATCGGGGTGATGGTCCGCCCGTTCTTCTCGCTGCGGCCGGTGGTCCGCCGGGCGGACGGCCCGAAGGCCGACGACGGCGGCCGCCGGCTGCTCGACTGGTACCCGGTCGCCGCGATGGCCCTCGGGCTGCTGGTCACCGTCGCCGTGGGACTCGCCGCCACCCCCGGGTTCGGCGCGCTCGGCCTCGCGGCCGGCAACGCCGCCGGCATCACCACCACCGCCGCCCTGCTGCTGCGCGGGCTGCTGCTGCGCGGGATCGCACTGCGGCTGCCCCGGGTGCTGGCCGGCCAGGCGCGGCTGCTGGCCGCCGCGGTGGCCGCGGCCGCGGCCGGCACCCTGGCCGCCACGCTCAGCGGTGACCCGCTGCTGTCCACCGTGACCGGCGGCGCCGCCGTCGTCCTGGTGTACGCGGCGGTGGGCACCGCACTCGGCGCCGCCGAGGTGCGCGGACCGGTCCGCGCCCTGGCCCGAGCCCTGTACCCCCCTGCCACGGCCGCTGAAGGGAAGCTGCCCCATGGACGCTGAAACAGCCCGGCATCCGCTCCTGCCGGCCCAGCCGGCGGTGGGGCCGGCCCCCTGGATCCTGATGTACCACTCGGTGGCCGAGGAGGAGGAGGACCCGTACCTGCTCACCGTCAGCCCGCAGCGGTTCGCCGCCCAGATGGCCTGGCTGCACCGCACCGGCCGGCGCGGCGTCAGCGTGCGCGAGCTGCTGACCGCGCGCCGGGCCGGCCGGGCGGCCGGCCTGGTCGGGCTGACCTTCGACGACGGCTACGCCGACTTCGCCCGGTACGCCGTGCCCGTGCTGCGCGAGTACGGCTTCACCGCCACCGCCTACGTGGTGCCCGACCTGCTCGGCACCGAGAACGGCTGGGACGCCGAGGGCCCCCGCAAGAAACTGCTGACCGTCGACCAGGTCACCGAACTCGCCTCCGCGGGCTGGGAGATCGGCTCGCACGGACTCGGCCACCAGGCGCTGCCCGGGCTGCCCGCCGACCTGCTGGCCACCCAGTGCCGGGAGAGCCGCCGGGCGCTGGAGGACCTGGTCGGCGGCCCGGTCACCGGCTTCTGCTACCCGTACGGCGCGGTCGACCTGCCCGCCGCCCTGGCGGTTCGCGACGCCGGCTACGACTACGCCTGCGCGATCCAGCACTCCCAGCTGACCGGCCGCTTCGCCCTGCCGCGCTGCTACGTCGGCGACCGCGACGGAGCGCTGCGGCTGCTGGCCAAGCACGGCCGCCACCGGCTGCGCGACGCCGTCACCGGACTGCGCCGCACCACCCTGGTCCGCCCGCGCGAGGAGCGGTCATGAAGATCCTGCACGTGATCACCGGCCTCGCCTCCGGCGGCGCCGAGCGCCAGCTCCAGCTGGTCCTGCGGCACCTGCCGCCCGAGCACCGCTGCGAGGTCGCCACCCTCACCAACCCGGGGACGGTCGCCGCCGCGCTGCGCGCCGACGGCGTCACCGTGCACGACCTCGCGATGCGCGGCAACCGGGACCTCGCGGTGCTGCCCAGACTGACCCGGCTGATCCGCTCCGGCGGCTACGACCTGGTCCACACCCACCTGTACCGGGCCGGGCTGTACGGCCGGCTGGCGGCCCGGCTGGCCGGGGTGCGGCCGGTGGTCGCCACCGAGCACTCGCTGCAGCCGGGCGTGATCGAGGGCCGGCCGACCTCGCGCGGCGTCAAGGCGCTCTACCTGGCGGCCGAGCGGCTCGGCACCGTCACCATCGCGGTCTCCGGGCAGGTGGCCGGCACCCTCGGCGACTGGGGGGTGCCGCCGGCCCGGGTGCACCTGCTGCCCAACGGCATCGACGCCGCCCGCTACGAACTGCCCACCGCCTCCCGGTACGCCCTGCGGCAGAACCTCCGCGCCGCGCTCGGCCTGCCGCAGCAGGCCTGGGTGGTCGGCGCGGTCGGCCGGCTGGTCCCGGGCAAGCGGTTCCACGTGCTGATCGACGCGCTGGCCGAGCTGCGCACCGTCGCCGAGCGCCACCCGGCGCTGCGCGAGCCGTGGCTGCTGCTGGTCGGCGCCGGCCCCGAGCGGGCGGCGCTGGAGCAGCACGCCGAACGCCTCGGGGTGGGCGCCACCGTGCTGTTCACCGGCGAGCGCGAGGACGTGCCCGACCTGCTCGCCGCGATCGACGTGCTGGCCGCGCCCTCGGCCGAGGAGACCTTCGGCCTGACCGTGCTGGAGGCGCTGGCCGCCGGACTGCCGGTGCGGCACAGTGCCTGCCCGGCGCTGGACGGGCTCGGCCCGCAGGCCGCGCCGGAGGCGGTCCGGCTGCCCTCGGAGCCGGCCGCGTACGCCGCCGCGCTGCGCGAGCTGTGGAGCCGGCGCAGCGCCGCACTGCCCCAGCCGCCCGCGGTCCGGCACTACGACATCACCCGGATCGCCGCCGAACTCGGCGCGCTCTACGACCGGTTGGCGCCGCCCGCCGACACCGCCGGACGGCGGCGCCGGGCCGGCGCCGGGGTCTGAACCACCATCTGTCAGTCCGCAGCGGGCCGGACGTACCGGCGCTGCGTCGAGCGAGGAGCTACCGATGTCCGATCTGCGCCGAAGCGCCCGTGCGCTGGCCCGCCGCTGGTGGCCGGTGGCCGTGGCGGTCCCGCTGGGGGCCGTCGCCGGGGCCGGCTACGCGGCCGTCTCGCACCCCTCCTACACCGCCGACTCCTACGTGGTGGTGGTCCCGGCGGAGACGGGGGACGGCGCCGCGGCGGTCAACTTCGCGCAGGCGTACGGCCGGCTGGCCGGGCAGCCGCAGGTGCTGGCGGCGGCCGCGGCGCAGACCGGGCACAGCATCGCCGAGCTGGCGGGCCTGGTCAGCGGCACCACCTCGCCGGACGCACCGGTGATCGACATCAGTGGTTCCGGCGGCCGGCCGCGGGACGCGGTCCGGGCGGCCGACGCGGTGGCCGGTTCGCTGATCACCTTCGCCAACGCCAGCAGCAAGGAGACGGGGGTGCGGCTGGTGCCGCTGGCGCCCGCCGCCGAGCCGGAGAAGCCGACCACGCCGTCGGCCGCCCTGGACACCGGGGTCGGCGCGGCGGCGGGCGTGCTGGCGGGGGCGCTGGTGATGCTGACCCGCCGCCGGCCCGCCGCCGACCCGGCGCCTGATCCGTCGCCCGATGCGGTGCCCGACGCCCCGGCCGAGGAGCGCTCCGGCCCGCCGCGCCCGCGGGGCACCGCCGCCACCGAACCTGCCGCCGCCGTACCGGCCGGTACCGAGGCCGCCGCCCCGAAGCGGCCGGCGGCGGCGAGGAGCCCCCGGTGACCACCGAGCTGACCTCGGCCGGCCTGCCGGCCCGGGCCGCGGTGCCCGTCTGGACCACCGAGGTCCGGCGCCAGGACGACGCGCTGGAGCGGCTGACCGGGGAGTGGGACGCGCTGGCGGCCCGCTGCGGCTCGGCCACCTCCTTCCAGGCCGCCGGCTGGCTGGCCTCCTGGTGGCGGCAGTACGGGCGGCCCGGCGGCCTGGTGGTGGTGCTGGTCCGCCGGGACGGCCGGCTGGTCGGCGCCGCGGCGCTGCGCCGCCGCGGCCCGTTCGGCGGCCTGACCAACCTCGGCGGCGGCCTGGTGGACTTCACCGACGTCCTGCTGGACGACGACTGCGCCGACCGCGCGGCCGCCGAACTCGCCGCCGCGCTGCCGCTGCGCCGGCCCTGGCACAGCCTGGACCTGCGCGAGGTGCACCCGGACGCGGCCGTCCACCGGGTCCACCGGGCCTGGCCCGGCCGCCGGTACCGGTTCGACGACTCGCTCTGCCAGTACCTGCCCGCCGTGCCGATGGAGGAGCTGCTGAAGCGGCTGCCGGGCAAGACCGCCCAGCGCAGCCGGGTCAAGCAGCGCAAGATCGCCGAGGCCGGGGTGGTGGTCCGGGCGACCGCGCCCGAGGAGGTCCCGGAGGCGGTCCGGGAGCTGCTGCGGCTGCACTTCCTGCAGTGGCAGGACCGCGGGGTCACCCCGGAGCACCGCACCGAGCGGTTCGCCGCCCACCTGACCGACTCCACCGCCGCGCTGGTCGGCTCGGGCCGGGCCGCGATGCACCGCTACTGGCTGGACGGCGAACTGGTCGCGGTCAACCTGCTGGTGCTCTGCCCGGCCTTCGGCGGCCTCTACATGTACGGCGCGCACCCCGGGCTGCGCGAGCGCCTGGACATCGCCGGGCTGCTGTTCGGGGTCGCGCTGGACGAGGTCCGGGAGGCCGGGATCCCGGTGCTCAGCCTGCTGCGCGGTCAGGAGCCGTACAAGCAGCGGTGGCGCCCCGACCAGCTGTCCAACCAGCGGCTGGTGCTGGGCCCCGGGCGGCTGGCACCGGCGGCCGTCGTGCGGGCGCTCCGGGTCCGGGGGCGCCGGGCGGTGGTGGGGGTGCTGCGCAGCCGGCTGCCCCGGCTGAAGGCCGCGCTAGTGGCCCGCCGCCTGCGCTGAGGCCTGCTGCCCGGGGGTGCCGGCCGGGGCGGCGGCCGGCGCCTTGGCGGCGGTGCCGGCCGGCACCCCGGCCGAGCCGGACATCAGCTGCTTGTACCGGGCGGCCGAGCGGGGGTTGCGGTCGCACTGCCAGAAGCCGTGCGGGCAGTAGTCGGTGAGGGTCTGGTAGGCGGTGTCGTGGGTGCGCATCCAGTCCACCATCCGTTCCACGAAGACCGGGTTGTCGCCGTTGCGGAACAGCCCCCACTCGGGGTACGAGACCGGCTTGCCGCGCTTGGCGGCGAACTCGACCTGGTCCTGCAGCCCGTACGGCTCGTTCACGTAGTCGTCGAACGTGGCGCCGGCGGGCTGGTCGTAGCTGTCCATGCCGATGATGTCGACCACGTCGTCGCCGGGGTAGCAGCGGGTCCAGGGGATGGCGTCCAGGCCGCGGGTAGGGGTGAAGTCGAAGCTGAAGTGCTGGCCCGGCACCGAGCGCATCACCCCGACGATCCGCCGCCAGTACGCCTTCCAGGCCGTCGGGTCGGGCCGGCAGCGGCTGGTGTAGGTGGTGCCGTTCATCTCCCAGCCGAGGGTGATCACGGTGTCGCCGCCGCCGAGCGCGGTCAGCTTGCGGGCCAGCTTCAGGAAGTGCGCGTCGAACTCGCCCTTGTTGCCGCGGGCCAGCAGCCGCGCCACCTCGGCGTCCGGGACGTTGCCCTCGTTGGGGACCAGCATCGGCACGCCGAGCACGAGGCGGCGCGAGGGGTCGGCCTGCCGCCACTGCGACCACAGCCCGAGCACCACCGCCTCGCCCTCGACGTCGTTCCAGCCGTTGCCCGCCAGGTAGGTGTGGCCGACCTGCATGTTGGCGCCGCCCAGCCAGCGGGCCATCTTGGCGATGTTCGGGATGTAGGTGTCCCAGGAGCCGACGAACGCGCCGAACGGCACCTCGTGCCGGGCCCGCTGCACCACCGGCCGGGGCGCTGCACCACGCTGTTCGACGGCGTCCGAGGAGAACGCGGCGTGACGCTCGGTCTGGCTCAGCGGGGTCCCGGACGGGACGCTCGCGGTGGTCACCAGCAGCAGCGCGGAGGCGGCCAGCGCCAGGCGGCCGAGTCGCATGGATTCTCCAGGCGGGGAGGGTGGGACGGCTGACCCGACAGTACGGGCACCAGCCGTCCGAAAAGCCTCATGTCACCCATTCGTGGCAGGTCGTACGACGAACGGCAGCGACGGCCGGCCGGGTGCGCGGCGCTGTCTCACCTCTGTAACAGTCCGGTGCGCCCGCCGGCCCGCTCCCCGGCCCCGGGCGGCGCTTACCCCCTGTTGACAACCGCAGGTGAGCGGTGTGCGCCCGCGGGCGTCGGCCCCCCTCGCCCCGGCCAGGGGAGCGGCCGCGTCGAGCTGACGTACATCCGTGCGGAGGGTACGCTCCGCCCGTGTCCTGGAATCCGCTGCGTAGTCTCACGCCCCGATCGGCCCTGCCCGCCGTTGCCGTCCTGCTGGTCCTCGGCGCGGGCGCCGCTGCGCATGCGAACAAGCCGGTGCCCTTCGGCGACCGGGTGGCGGAGCCGGGCGGCGCGGACGCCAGCCCGGCGGGTGCGCAGTCCCTGGACACCGGCGGCATGGAGCTGAAGGTCGGCCCCGGCCTGGAGGCGTACGCCCCGGCCACCGGCGAGCACCTGTGGTCCTACCGCCGGGAGGGCGCGACCGCCCTGCACCTGGCGATGGCCGGCGAGAGCGCCGTGGTGGTCTGGGACGACGGCATGGTCACCTCGGTCCGGCCCAGCGACCACTCGGTGCGCTGGCACCGTTCGGTCCCCGGCCTGGCCGACTGGCTGCACGCCGAGGGCGAGCCCGGTGCCGCCGACCGCTCCGAGGCCGACCGCCGGGCGACCGCCGTCAAGCGGGCCGCCGCCGCGCTCCAGCCGGTGTCGGTGGCGGAGTCCTGGGTGGCGGTGGTCACCCCCTCGCTGACCATGGGCTTCCGCGACCGCGACGGCGACCTGCGGTTCAACTCCCGCCCGCCGGCGGGCTGCACCTTCGACCCGCTGCGCTCGGTGCACACCGACGACGCGGTGCTCATCCCGCGCGGCTGCACCAACGACGGCCTCGGCCGGGCGCTCCCGGGCGCGATCAGCGTCTTCGAACTGGACGGCGGCCAGACCGCGCTGCTGAACGCCGGCCCCGACGTGGTGCTGCGCCGTCTCGACGGCCACCGGGTGTCCGTCGAGGACGGCCCGATCGTCGGCAGCCACGTGTTCGACACCCGCAAGGGCGGGCCCGAGGCGGTCTGCGGCGGCCCGGCGGCCCCGTTCGCGGCGGTCCCGGCGAAGGACACCTGTCCCGCGAAGTGACGCTCCCGTCCCGTCCCGGCGGATGGGGCGGCGACTCCCGGAGGGTCCGCGGCCGGGCCCGGTAGACTGGTCCGCATGGCTGTTCTCCGCTGGCATTAGCGCGCCGTCCGGCAGGGCCCGTAGCGGCCCGCCGTTCCGTGTCGCCGCCTCCCCCTCCCCGCCCGGCCGCCGCGCCATGCCCACGTCTCAGGAGTAACCCCAGCCATGATTTCCGCGAACGCCCTGGAGCTGCGCGCCGGCGCCCGCATCCTGATCGAGTCCGCCACCTTCCGGATCGCCCCGGGCGACCGGATCGGCCTGGTCGGCCGCAACGGCGCCGGCAAGACCACCCTGACCAAGGTGCTGGCCGGCGAGGGCCTGCCGGCCGGCGGCTCGGTGACCAACTCCGGCGAGGTCGGCTACCTCCCGCAGGACCCGCGCACCGGCGATCTCGACGTGCTCGCCCGCGACCGGATCCTGTCCGCCCGCGGCCTCGACACCGTGCTCAAGAAGATGCGCGACAACGAGGAGCGGATGGCCAACGGCAAGGGCGCCACCCGCGACAACGCGATGAAGAAGTACGCCCGGCTGGAGACCGAGTTCCTCACCAAGGGCGGTTACGCCGCCGAGGCCGAGGCCGCCACCATCGCCGCCGCGCTCGGCCTGCCGGACCGCATCCTCGGCCAGGAGCTGCACACCCTCTCCGGTGGCCAGCGCCGCCGGGTCGAGCTGGCCCGGATCCTCTTCTCGGACGCCGACATCCTGCTGCTCGACGAGCCGACCAACCACCTCGACGCCGACTCGATCGCCTGGCTGCGGGACTTCCTGAAGACCTACAAGGGCGGCTTCATCGTCATCTCGCACGACGTCGACCTGGTCGAGACGGTCGTCAACAAGGTCTTCTACCTGGACGCCAACCGGTCCGCCATCGACATCTACAACATGGGCTGGAAGCAGTACCAGCAGCAGCGCGAGGACGACGAGAAGCGCCGCAAGCGCGAGCGGGCGAACGCCGAGAAGAAGGCCGCCACCCTCAACTCGCAGGCCGACAAGATGCGGGCCAAGGCGACCAAGACCGTCGCCGCGCAGAACATGGCCCGCCGGGCCGAGAAGCTGCTGTCCGGACTGGAGCAGGTCCGCGCCTCCGACAAGGTCGCCAAGCTGCGCTTCCCGGACCCGGCCCCGTGCGGCAAGACCCCGCTCACCGCGGAGGGCCTGTCGAAGTCGTACGGCTCGCTGGAGATCTTCACCGACGTGGGCCTGGCGATCGACCGCGGCTCCCGGGTGGTCATCCTCGGCCTCAACGGCGCCGGCAAGACCACCCTGCTGCGGATGCTGGCCGGGGTCGAGCAGCCGGACACCGGTGAGGTGATCGCCGGACACGGTCTGAAGATCGGCTACTACGCCCAGGAGCACGAGACGCTCGACCCCGGGCGCAGCGTGCTGGAGAACATGCGGTCGGCCGCACCCGACACCGACCTGGTGCAGATCCGCAAGATCCTCGGCTCGTTCCTGTTCTCCGGCGACGACGTCGACAAGCCGGCCGGGGTGCTCTCCGGCGGTGAGAAGACCCGGCTCGCGCTGGCCTCGCTGGTGGTGTCCAGCGCCAACGTGCTGCTGCTCGACGAGCCGACCAACAACCTCGACCCGGCCAGCCGCGAGGAGATCCTCGGCGCGCTGCGCACCTTCACCGGCGCGGTGGTGCTGGTCACCCACGACGAGGGCGCGGTGGACGCGCTCCAGCCGGAGCGGATCATCCTGCTGCCGGACGGTGTGGAGGACCTGTGGAGCCCGGCGTACCACGATCTGGTGTCGCTGGCCTGAGCCGTCCCCGGCCCGGGCCGGGTGTAGACGCCGGTGTAGACGCGGAATCCACCGTCCGGGCGAGAAAAACTCAGCTTCGGGGAGCGGTGGGAATTCCCGATCCGGTGATTCCGTTTTGCTGGGCCCCGCCGCGGTTTGCGGCGGGGCCTGCTGTGCTGATCAGCAGATTCATCATCGAACACGCGCATCGTGGGGGGCGCGTGCACCCTGTGTGAGCGCCCTTGTGCGCAGCGAGCACCACCGGCAGACTGCGCTTTCCCGGTATCGACCTTGTCGAATGGGTGGCCAGGAGCCTGGCTATGGGTGATCATGGGAATCTGACCGAGCACAGCTACGAGGAGGCACGGGTGGCCGAGACTCTGAAAAAGGGCAGCCGGGTGACAGGTGCCGCGCGTGAGAAGCTCGCGGCCGATCTGAAAAAGAAGTACGACTCCGGGGCGAGCATTCGCGCGCTGGCGGAGGAGACGGGCCGCTCGTACGGCTTCGTGCACCGCATGCTGAGCGAGTCCGGGGTCATTCTCCGGGGCCGCGGTGGTGCCACGCGTGGCAAGAGCAAGGCTACTGCCGCAGCAGGTTCCTGACGATCCATCATATGTGTCGGCGGCGGTGGCCCAGGTCGTCGCGGAGCGGCTGCGCGACATGGGTGCGCCACCGAGCAGAACGCGCAGTCGACAGTTCCAGACGTATCGGCGGACGGGGTCTCCCGGGCCGCCGATCGTCATTTCGGGCGCTCTCCGGTAATCGGTACTGTCCGCCCGGACGCGGCTTTGTTACTCTCCAGTAGGTTCACTGCCCCTTCGCTGGAGGTATCCCCATGACCGTGCCCGCAGCCCACCCCGACTCCGCCCGGTGGGAGCAGGACGGAGTCCGCCTGGAGCTCGACGGCGAACTGGCGCTGGTGACGCTCTGTCACGGCAAGCGCCGCAACGCCCAGACCCCCGCGATGTGGCGGGCGCTGGCCGAGGCCGGGCGCAGCCTGCCCGGTACGGTCCGGGTGGTCGTGCTGAGGGCCGAGGGCGTCTCCTTCTCGGCCGGGCTCGACCGGGCGATGTTCAGCCCCGAGGGGATCCCCGGCGAGCTGACCTTCCTGGAGCTCGCCGCCGCGGGGGACAAGGAGCTGGACGAGGCCATCGCGGGGTACCAGGAGGCGTTCACCTGGTGGCGGCGGGCGGACCTGGTGAGCATCGCCGCGGTCCAGGGGCACGCGGTCGGGGCCGGCTTCCAGCTCGCCCTCGGCTGCGACCTGCGGGTGGTCGCCGACGACGTGCAGTTCGCCATGAAGGAGACCTCGCTCGGGCTGGTCCCGGACCTGGCCGGCACCAAGCCGCTCACCGACCTGGTCGGCCCGGCGCGGGCGCTGGAGATCTGCGCGACCGGCCGGTGGGTCGGCGCCGAGGAGGCCGTGGCGACCGGGCTGGCCAACCTCGCCGTCCCGGCGGCCGAGCTGGACGCGGCGGCCCGGGACCTGGCCGCGGCCCTGCTGGCCGCCCCGCGCAACGCGGTGACCGAGACCAAGGCGCTGCTCCAGGGTGCGGCCGGCCGCTCGTACGAGGAGCAGCGCGCCGCCGAGCGGGCGGCCCAGGCCCGCCGGCTGCGCGACCTCGCGGGCATCGGGGACTGACCGCCCGCACCCCTGCCTGTCCGGGGCCCGGCCGTGCCACGGCCGGGCCCTCGGCATGTCCGGACCCCTGGCCGGCCCCGGGCGGTCCGGCTGCCCCACGCGACGCGCGCGAGATGTGCCGGAATGTCAGAGTTAGTGGTGATTTGCGATATAGCTGGACCGCGACCACAGGAGATCCCCATGCCGCAGACCCCGACCCCCGCCGACCTCCAGAAGAGCGCCGCCGAGCAGGGCGGCGGCCGGACCAGCGCCGACCGGGG
Source organism: Kitasatospora sp. MBT63 (assembly GCF_000710465.2). Classification (GTDB taxonomy): domain Bacteria; phylum Actinomycetota; class Actinomycetes; order Streptomycetales; family Streptomycetaceae; genus Kitasatospora. Next base: position 11,610 of record NZ_JAIZ01000137.1, read on the forward strand.
CCGCACCGCGCTGGCGGTCGGTGTGGTGGAGAAGATCGCGGGCATGGCGGCCCGCGAGGTCTCCGGCATCCACGCGCTCGGCTCGGGCTTCTCCCGCACCTTCAGCGCGATGCGCGACCGGGTGCCGGGCGGGAAGTCCAGCATCGGACGAGGGATCAAGGCGGAGGTCGGCGAACGGCAGACGGCGATCGACATCGCCCTGGTGGTCGAGTACGGCGTGGTCATCCCCAGGCTGGCCGCCGAGGTCCGGGAGAACATCATCGCGGCCGTGGAGCGGATGACCGGCCTGGAGGTGGTGGAGGTCAACATCGCCGTCAACGACGTCCACCTGCCGGACGAGCCGGACGAGGTCGAGGAGGAGGAGGTGCCCGGCCAGGCCGGCCGGCGCCCCCGGGTCCAGTAGGAGCGGTTGACGAGGAGAGCGGATGAATCTGGCGTTGGTGGGCCTGCTGGCCGGGATGGGGCTGGGCTTCGCCGGGTACTTCGGCGGCTTCGCCGCGTTCCTGCTGGTCGCCGTCCTGGGCGGGGCGGGTTTCGTGGCCGGCCGGGTGCTGGAGGGCGACCTGGACCTGCGCGACCTCGGCGACCTGCTGCGCGGCGGCCGGGACCGGCGCCGCTGATGTCCGCGCTCACCCCCTCGGCCGGGGTCGCGACGTCCGGCCCCGGCGCACTGCCGCCCGCTCCCCGCCGAGGTGAACTGCGGATCGCCGACCGGGTGTTCAGCCGGATCGCGGAGCGCGCGATCGGCGACTCGCTGGCCGAGCACTGGGCCGGACGGGCCGAGCGGGGCGGACCGCCCACCGTCTCGGTCCGGCTGGTACGCGGAATCGCCAGGCTCACCCTCCACCTCGACCTGCCGTTCCCCGCCGACCTGGCCGCCCTGGCCGGGACCGCCCGCCGGGCGGCGGCCGGGCGGGTCGCCGAACTCACCGGCACCCCGGTCGAGGAGGTCACCGTCGTGGTCGAGCGGCTGGTCCAGGCCGAGGCTCCCCGGTGAACGCCGGTCCGGCCGGGGACGGCGCGGCGGCGGGGCCCGCGGAGCCGGTGGAGCCGGTGGAGTCGCCGGAGCCGGAGGCGGCGCAGACGGTGGCCGGGTCGGGAGTCGCGGGCGGGCCGGAGGTGGAGCAGGACCCGAAGGCCAGGGGCCCGCGCTCGCCGCGCACCGCACCCGCGTTCCTGACCGTGCTGGCCGTCCTGGTGCTGGCCGGCGGTCTGCTGTACGACGTGATCGCGGTCCGCAGCGGGTTCGCGGCCGCGCCGTGGCGGGCCCGGGTGGCCCACGAACTGGCGGTCCGCGGCCCCGACGATCCCTGGGTACTGGCCGGGGCGGGGGTGGCGGTGGTGCTGGGGGCGCTGCTGCTGTGGGGTGCGTTCTCCGCCGGGGCGCGGCGCTGGCTGCCGCTGCGGGAACCGGGCGCGGTGATCGACAGGTCGGGGGTGGCCGTGCTGATCGCGGTCCGGGCGGCGGAACTGCCCGGGGTACAGGGCACCAGGGTCCGGGTCGTCCGCCGGCGGACCGTGGTCCGGGTGACCGGTGCGGTCGACCCCGCCGCCGTCCAGCGGGCCCTGCGGGCGGAGCTGGCCGCCATCCCGCTGGCCGCCCCCAACCGGCTGGACGTCCGCGTCCGGGCGGGCCGCCCGGCCCACCCGCACCGCCACGGCGGCCTGGAAGAGCCCGCCGGGCCGTCCCGGGGGGCCGCGTCATGAGCCGCGGCGCCGTCAACCGGACCATCCTCGCGGTCGCGGGGGCGCTGCTGGTCGCCGGCGGGCTGCTGGTGCTGGCCGGCGGGCTCGACCTGTACCGGCGGCTCGGGCTGTCGATGCCGGCCGGCTGGCCGCTCACCGCGCGGACCCGGCCGCTGCTCGGGGTGGCCGCGCGGGCCCGGGTGGCCGGGCACAGCTGGTGGTGGCCGGTCGTGATCGCCGTCCTGGTGCTGCTGGTGATCGGGGCGCTGGCCTGGCTGGCCGCCCAGCTGCGCCGTACCCGGTCCGGCTCGCTGGAGCTGGCCCCGCCGCTCGCCGCGACGGCGCTGCTGGTGCGCGGGCGGGCGGTGGAGGACGTGGTCGAGGCCGCCACGGTCGCCCTGCCGGGGGTGGAGCGGGTCAGCGCGCAGCTGGGCGGCCCGCCCGGTGCGCCGGTGGTCCGGGCGGCGGTCCGGCTGACGACCCACGGCTCCCCGGCCGAGCTGCTGGAGGGGTTCAGGACCGGCCCGCTCGCCCGGACCCGGCGCAGCCTCGGGCTGCCCACCCTGCGCTCGGAGCTGCGGCTGCGGGTGGCCCCGCAACGCCGGCCGAGCCGCCGCAAGCAGCCCCGGGTGCGCTGAGCCGCTGCGGCGGGCCGGGCCGGGCCGTACGTGGCCCGCGGACGGACGGGTGCGGACCGGGAGGCCGCCGACCGTCGGTCAGAGTCCGCGCAGGGCGCCGCCGTCCACCGGGACCATGACGCCGGTCAGGAAGGAGGCGGCGGGGGAGAGCAGGAAGGCCGCGACCCGGCCGAACTCCTCCGGCCTGCCGTAGCGGCCCAGCGGGATGGTGGCGGTCGCGCGGGCCTTGGCCGCGGCCGGGTCGCCGCCGAGTGCGTCGAGCTCGCGGAGCCGGTCGGTCTCGATCCGGCCCGGCAGCAGGCCGATCACCCGGATGCCGCGCGGACCCAGCTCGTCGGCGAGCGACTTGGCGGCCATCGCGAGCCCCGGGCGCAGCCCGTTGGAGATGCCGAGGCCGCCGATCGGTTCCCGGACCGAGCCGGACAGCACGAAGCCGATCACCCCGCCCTCGCCGAGCGCGGCGGCCGCGGTGCGGGCGATCCGCAGAGCACCGAGGAAGACCGATTCGAAGGCGGTCCGCCAGGCGTCGTCGCCGGTGGCCGTCACCGGGCCGGCGCTCGGGCCGCCGACGCTGATCAGTACGCCGTCGAGCCGGCCGAAGCGCTCCCGGGCCGCGTCGACGAGGCGGTCGGCGGTGGCGGGGTCGGCGTTGTCGGCGACCACGCCGTGCACCCGGGTGCCGTCGCCGAGTTCGGCCACGGCGGCGGCCACCGACTGCTCGGTGCGGCCGCTGATGACCACCCGGGCGCCGTCGGCGAGCAGTTCGCGGGCGGAGGCCAGGCCGAGGCCGCGGGTGGCGCCGGTGACCACGAACACCTTCTGCTGAAGTCCTAGATCCATGGGCCCATCCTGCCCGGTCGGCGGCCCGGCGCGGGCCCGATGTCCCGGCGGGAGGGGTTCAGCGGCGGCGGGCCCGGACCGCGGCTCGGGCCAGTGGCCCGGCGAGGGCGCCGAGGAGCAGGCCGATCGCCAGGCCGAGGTAGTTGTCCAGCAGGTCCTGGCCGTCGCAGGCCCGGCCGAGGACGGGGAACGCGTACTGCACGGACTCGACCAGCACCGGTACGGTCACGGCGACGGCCCCGGCCGCGCACCGGCGCCCCCAGGTGCCGGCCAGCGCCGCGGTCACGCCGAGCGGGACGAACAGCGCGACGTTGAGGCTGCTCTGGGTGGCGGTGAGCAGTTCGGACAGCGGGTGCGGGCCGACCCGGTCGAAGGTGCACTGGCGCACGGCGTACCGGGCGTTGTCCCACAGCGGCAGCCGGGTGCCCGGCAGCACGGTGAGGGTGATGATCCCGCCGAGCGCGAGGACCAGCAGGAAGCCCGCCGCCCGGTGGGCGCGCAGCAGCCGGCCCACCGGGCGGCTCAGCAGGGCGGCCAGCAGCAGGGAGCACAGGACGCCGGGCCAGAACAGCGGGGACGCACTCAGAACGGCTTCGATCACACCGAACCCGACGCAATCGGACACCCGTCCGGTTGCCGCGGGGTCCGGCCGCCCGGCCGCCGGTCGCGCCCTAGGCCTCGACCAGCTCCGGTTCGGCCGCGGTGCGGGCCTGTTCGGCGTTGTCCTTGGCCTCGCGCCGGGCGAGCACCACCAGGCCGACCGGGACCAGCGCGCAGAACAGCCACCACTGCACCGCGTACGCCATGTGCGGCCCGATGTCGGAGTGGTCGGGCTCGGCCAGCGGCTCCGGGCCGGTGCCGGGGTCCGGCCGGGTGGAGACCAGTTCGAGGTAGCCGCCGAGCACGCTGGCGCCGCTCGCCTCGGCCTGCTGGCGGCTGTTGATCAGCTTGTACTGGCGGTCGGGCAGGCCGCCGCGGTCGCGGATCCCGCTGCTGGCGGTGGTCTCGTCGGCCCGCATCCGCCCGGTGACGGTGACCTCGCCGGCCGGCGGGGCCGGCACCGGCGGGTAGCTGGTGGCGTCGGCTCCCGACTCCACCCAGCCCCGGTTGACCAGCACCTCGCCGTGGCCGTCGGCCAGCTGCAGCGGCGTGACCACGAAGTACCCGATGCTGCTGCCGCCGGGCTCGGTGCGCCCGCGCACCACGAACTCGTGCGCCGGGTCGTAGTGGCCCGACGCCGTGACCGTCCGCCAGGTCAGCCCGGTGGGCACCGCGAAGCCGGGGGCGGGCGAGAGCGAGTCGAAGGCGACCGGCGGCGCGGTCAGGCTGCTCGCGATCAGCTCGTTGCGGGCGACCCGGGCCTCGTGCCGGTGCAGCTGCCAGAACCCCAGCCGGATCATGGCGGGGATCAGCAGCAGGGCGATCAGGGTGATGATCGCCCAGCGCCGGGAGAGCAGAAAACGGTACACACCCGGCACGCTACGCCCACCTCACACGCGCGTCAGACACCGGGGTGCGGCGCGACCTCGCGCAGCAGCTGGAGGAAGGCGTCCTCGCCGACCACCGGCGTGCCGTGCTCGCGGGCCTTGCGCGCCTTGCCGCTCCAGCTGCCCGGCTCGTTGGTGACCAGCAGGCTGGTGAGCCGGCTCACCGAGGTGGCGATGTGCAGGCCCGCCTCGACCGCGCGGTCCTCCAGCAGCTCCCGGTCGGTGGCGGTGTCGCCGGTGATCGCGATCCGCATGCCCTGCATCAGCGGCGTGCCGTCCACCCACCGCCCGGGGTTGGGGTGCGGGCACGGCGGACGCTTGCGGGCGGGCCGGTACGAGGAGCTCCAGGTGCCCCGCTGCGGCGCCGGGGACTCCTCGCCGAGGTCGGTGACGGCGACACAGGTGGTCAGCGGCAGCGGCACCCCGGCCTCCCGGGCCAGCCGCAGGCTCGGGCGGAACACCTCGGCCAGCACCCGGGCGTCGTCCAGCGCGTTGTGCGCCTGCCGCTGCTGGACGCCGAAGTACGCGGCGAGCGAGGACAGCTTGCCGTTGGGCAGCGGCAGCGCGAGGTCGCGGGCCAGCACCATGGTGCAGATCCGCTGCTCGACGGGGGCCCGGCGGCCGGCCCGGGAGTACTCGCGGGAGATCATGTTCCAGTCGAAGAGCGCGTTGTGGGCCACCATCACCCGGCCCGCCAGCCGGTCGGCCAGCTCGTCGGCGATCTCCGGGAAGGTCGGCGCACCCGCGAGTGCGGCGCTGGTCAGGCCGTGGATCCAGACCGGGCCCGGATCGCGCTCCGGGTTGACCAGGGTGTACCAGTGGTCCGTCACCTCGCCGTGCCCGTCCAGCTGGTAGACGCCGGCCGAGATGACCCGGTCGGAACGGCCGAGCCCGGTGGTCTCGACGTCGACCACGGCGAAGCCCGGGCCGCGCTCCTCGGTGCGCTGCGCCGGGAGCGGAACAGGCAGGGCGGAGCCGTCCCACGGTGACTGGATCGCGTGCATGGTCAACCAGCTTAAGGGCCGTCACCGACGCCGGTGGCCGAACCGGTACGAGCGGTGGCGTGCACCACACCTGCGCATAGAGTGGACGGCGGAGCAGTCGTACAACCTCTCGAAGCTCTCCCACGCCGCCCGCACCCCGGGGCGGCGGCTTTGGTAAAGGACATCCCCATGCGCGCCACCGTGATCCACGGCCCCAACGACATCCGGATCGAGGAGGTGCCGGACCCCCGGATCCAGCAGCCCACCGACGCGGTGGTGCGGGTGGTCAACGCCTGCATCTGCGGCAGTGACCTGTGGGCGTACCGCGGGGTCGCGGCGCGCAAGCCCGGGCAGCGGATCGGCCACGAGTTCCTCGGGGTGATCGAGGAGGTCGGTGCCCAGGTGACCGGCTTCCGGGCCGGCGACCTGGTGGTGGCGCCCTTCGTGTGGTCCGACGGCACCTGTGACTTCTGCCGGGAGGGGCTGCAGACCTCGTGCCCGCACGGCGGGTTCTGGGGCTCGGTCGGCTCCGACGGCGGCCAGGGCGAGGCGGTCCGGGTGCCGTTCGCGGACGGGACCCTGGTGGCGCTGCCGAAGGACGCGGCGGGCGACGAGAAGCTGCTGCCGGGTCTGCTGGCGCTCTCCGACGTGATGGCCACCGGCCACCACGCGGCGGTCAGTGCGGGGGTGCGGCCCGGTGCGACGGTCGCGGTGGTCGGGGACGGCGCGGTCGGGCTGTGCGGGGTGCTCGCCGCGCACCGGCTCGGCGCCGGCCGGATCATCGCACTCGGACGGCACACCGCGCGGACCGACCTGGCCCGCCGGTTCGGGGCCACCGACGTGGTCGCCGAGCGGGGCGAGGCTGCGGTCGAGGCGGTCCGGGAGCTGACCGGCGGCCAGGGCGCGCACGCGGTGCTGGAGGCGGTCGGCACCGAGGAGTCGATGCGTACGGCGGTCTCGATCACCCGGGACGGCGGCTCGGTCGGGTACGTCGGTGTCCCGCACGGCGGCAGCGCCGGCGTGGACATCGGCCAGATGTTCGACCGCAACGTCCAGCTGCGCGGCGGGGTCGCCCCGGCCCGCGCGTACATCCCCCAGCTGCTGCCCGACGTGCTCTCGGGCGCGATCGAGCCCGGCCTGGTCTTCGACCGCACGGTGGACCTGGACGGCGTGCCGGACGGCTACCGCGCGATGGACGACCGCTCGGCGCTCAAGGTGCGGATCGCGTTCTGATCCCACCCGCACGCCGTCCCGGGCCCGACGGGGCGCCACCCGCACCGGTGGCGCCCCGTCGCCGTGTCCGGCGGTTTTCGGCCAATTGAGGTGTACACGCGTGCTTTCGTCGCGCGGAGTCTGGCCGGGCGCCGGCCGCGGACCTAGCATGCAGCGGCACGCGCGACTGTGACGCCCCTCACGTCCGATCGTTCCACCTGTGCACCCGCCGACCCCAGGAGGACACCGAGTGGACAACCCGTCGACCGCCCGTCCCGCCCCGCCCGACCGGCTCATCGCGACCGACCGCAGCGCCGAGTTCCGGCAGCTGCGCCGCTCCTTCCGCGGCTTCGCGTTCCCCGTCACCGCCGGCTTCATCCTCTGGTACCTGCTGTACGTGCTGCTGTCCTGCTACGCCCCGGACTTCATGGGCATCAGGCTGTTCGGGCACGTCAACACGGCCCTCGCGCTCGGCCTGCTGCAGTTCGTCTCCACCTTCGCCATCGCGGCGTGGTACGCCCGCTATGCCGGCGCCCGGCTCGACCCCACGGCCGCCGGGATCCGCGCCCGGGCGGCCGGGGCCGCGGCCCGCACCCCCGAGGACGAGGTGGCCGAATGACCACGACCCTGCTGGCCGCCGGCTCCGCCACCGAGCACCGCGGCCTGACCATGACGCTGTTCGGCGTCTTCGTGCTGGCCACCCTCGGCATCACCGTCCGGGCCGGCCGGCAGACCAAGGACGCCTCCGACTTCTACGCCGGCGGCCGCGGCTTCTCCGGCTTCCAGAACGGCCTGGCGATCTCCGGCGACTACATGTCGGCCGCGTCCTTCCTCGGCATCGCCGGCGCCATCGCCCTGTTCGGCTACGACGGCTTCCTCTACTCGGTGGGCTTCCTGGTCGCCTGGCTGGTCGCCCTGCTGCTGGTCGCCGAACCGCTGCGCAACTCCGGCCGCTACACCATGGCCGACGTGCTGGCCTTCCGGATGCGCCAGCGTCCGGTGCGGACCGCGGCCGGCATCTCCACCATCGTGGTGTCGATCTTCTACCTGCTGGCCCAGATGGTCGGCGCGGGCTCCCTGGTCGCGCTGCTGCTCGGCGTCAACGGCGACGCCGCCAAGCGCTGGACGGTGGTCGCGGTCGGCGCGCTGATGGTGGTCTACGTGGTGATCGGCGGGATGAAGGGCACCACCTGGGTGCAGATCGTCAAGGCGGTGCTGCTGATCGCCGGGACCGCCCTGATGACGGTGCTGGTCCTCGCCAAGTACCACTTCAACCCCTCCGCGCTGCTGGGCGCCGCCGCCGACGCCAGCGGCAAGGGCACGGCCTTCCTCGAACCGGGCCTGAAGTACGGCGCGAGCGACACCAGCAAACTGGACTTCCTCAGCCTGGGCCTCGCCCTGGTCCTCGGCACCGCGGGCCTGCCGCACATCCTGGTCCGCTTCTACACCGTGCCCACCGCCAAGGCCGCCCGGAAGTCGGTGCTCTGGGCGATCGGCATCATCGGCGGCTTCTACCTGATGACCCTGGCGCTCGGCTTCGGCGCCGCCGCCCTGGTCGGACCCGGCGTGATCAAGAAGTCCAACGCGGCCGGCAACACCGCGGCCCCGCTGCTCGCCGAGCACCTGGGCGGCGGCGCCGGCACCACCGGCGGGGCGGTCCTGCTCGCGGTGATCTCCGCGGTGGCCTTCGCCACCATCCTCGCCGTGGTCGCCGGGCTCACCCTGGCCTCCTCGGCCTCCTTCGCCCATGACCTGTACGCCAACGTGATCCGCCGCGGCCGGGCGAGCGAACGGGAGGAGATCGGCTCCGCCAAGCTGGCCGCCGTCGCGATCGGCGCGGTCGCCATCCTGCTGTCGATCTTCGCCGACAAGCTGAACACCGCCGCCCTGGTCGCGCTGGCCTTCGCGGTGGCGGCGTCCGCCAACCTGCCGACGCTGCTCTACTCGCTGTTCTGGAAGCGGTTCAACACGGCGGGCGCGGTCTGCTCGGTCTACGCCGGCCTGGTCACCTCGGTCCTGCTGGTGGTCTTCTCCACCGTGGTCTCCGGCAAGCCGACCTCGCTGTTCCCGCACAGCGACTTCCACTGGTTCCCGCTGGAGAACCCCGGGCTGGTCTCCATCCCGGTCGGCTTCCTGGCCGGGCTGATCGGGCCCCTGCTCTCCCGCGAACCCGCCGACCCGGCGAAGTACGCTGAACTGGAGGTCCGCTCGCTGACCGGACTGGGTGCGCACTGAAACCGTAAGAACCGCTCCGCGCCCCTGCGGCTAAGCTGGCCCGGTCCGCCCCACCAGGCGGCCGGGCCGGCCGTGCGCTGCGGGAAGGGAGCCCCCATGCTGTTGGACACTTACGGCCGCCAGGCCGTGGACCTGCGGGTCTCCCTCACCGACCGGTGCAACCTGCGGTGCACCTACTGCATGCCCGAGGAGGGCCTGCAGTGGCTGGCCAAGCCGGAGCTGCTCACCGACGAGGAGATCGTCCGGCTGGTCTCGATCGCGGTCCGCGACCTCGGCGTGCGCGAGGTCCGCTTCACCGGCGGCGAGCCGATGCTGCGCCCCGGACTGGTCGCCATCGTGGAGGCCTGCGCGGCACTGACCCCCCGGCCGGAACTCTCCGTGACCACCAACGGCATCGGCCTGGCCCGTACCGCCGCCGCCCTGCGGCAGGCCGGACTCGACCGGGTCAACGTCTCGCTGGACACCCTCGACCCCGACACCTTCCACATCCTGACCCGCCGTCACCGCCACCAGGACGTGCTGGCGGGCCTCGCCGCCGCCGAGCGCGCCGGGCTGACCCCGGTCAAGCTCAACGCCGTCCTGATGCGCGGCGTCAACGACCACGAGGCCGCCGACCTGCTCGGCTGGTGCCTGGAGCGCGGGTACGAGCTGCGCTTCATCGAGCAGATGCCGCTGGACGCCCAGCACGGCTGGGACCGCTCCCGCATGATCACCGCCGAGGAGATCCTGGACCGGCTCCGGGAGCGCTTCACGCTCACCGCCGAGCCGTCGGCGGCCCGCGGTGCGGCGCCCGCCGAGCGCTGGCTGGTCGACGGCGGCCCCGGCCGGGTCGGCGTGATCGCCTCGGTGACCCGGCCGTTCTGCCGGGCCTGCGACCGGACCCGGCTCACCGCCGACGGCCAGATCCGCAACTGCCTGTTCGCCACCGAGGAGACCGACCTGCGGGCGGCGCTGCGGGGCGGCGCCGACGACGCCGCGATCGGCGAGCTGTGGCGTACCGCGATGTGGGGCAAGAAGGCCGGCGCCGGCATCGACGACCCCGAGTTCCTCCAGCCCGACCGGCCGATGTCCGCCATCGGGGGCTGACGGGCGGGACGCGTCCCCGCCTGCCGCTCAGCCCGAACCCCGCTCAGCCCTCGAACCTCGCTCAGCCCTCGAACCCGGCGAGCGGGACGACCTCCTTGAGGAAGCCGCGCACGCCCAGGAACTGCGACAGGTGCTCGCGGTGCTCCTCGCAGGCCAGCCAGGTCTTCCGGCGGTCCGGGGTGTGCAGCTTGGGGTTGTTCCACACCAGCACCCAGACGGCGGCCTCCCGGCAGCCCTTGCCCGAGCAGACCGGCGGGCCCTCGGGGCCGTCCGCCGAGCCGAAGAGACCGAGCGAGGGGGTGTCCATGGTGATGCCGTCCCGGGTGCCGCTGGCGTGGATGTCTGCGGCCAGTCTCGCACCTGCGCCGGCCCGTGCGGCCGCGGGGCCCGCCCGGATCCGGGCGTGACGACGCCGGGCAGCCACGGGGGGAGCTGCCCGGCGTCGGTCTGTCGCTCCGACGGGGGATGCGGAGCGCCTACGCAGTATGGCACGGTCCGAGGCCCCCGTGGGGGCCTCTTTCATGATTAATCTGAGGTTGCTCTGAGCTTTCTGCCGGTCAATCGTCCATAAACCAGGACAGATCGGGGTGAGTTCCAGCGTTTTCCTCAGCGGATTCCGCCGTCCGCTCCTCAGTCCGCCGGACGGCCCTCGGCGGCCCGGCCACCGCCGCCGCTGCCCCCGGGGCCGAGCATCAGCGGCACCTCGGGCGGCACCGCGAAGGTGCTCGGCAGGCCGGGCGCCCGCTCCCGCCCGGCGTTGGCGATCAGCACCGCGAAGTACGGCAGCAGCACCCCGCCGACCAGCGCCACGTACGCCACGTACCGCTGCACGTCCCACATGACCACGGCCAGCACCACACAGGCCGTGCGGACCAGCATCGAGATCACATAGCGCCGCTGACGCCCCCGGACGTCCTCGGAGAGGCTGGTCCGTGCCCCGGTGATCCGGAAGACCTGCCCGTCGTCCTGGCTCTTGCCCATGTGTACCGCCCTCGTCCCGTCTCCGCCGCCCGGCCCGGCCGCGGCCTCTTCACGGTACGCCGCCGGACGGCGGTGCAGGAGAGCGGGTGCGCGGGCGGGTCGCGGCGCGGCGGGACGGGAGCGGCCGGGGCGGGCCCGCGGGTCAGCCGGTGAGGGTGAGGTACCGCGGCGGCACCGAGTCGGTCAGCCAGACGCCGTTGGCGCTGACCCGGAAGACGTGGCCCGCCGCGGACATCGCCGCCGCGTCCACCACCAGCACCACCGGACGGCCGTGCCGGGCACCCACCCGCACGGCCGTGTCGGTGTCCGCGGAGAGGTGGACGTCCTGCCGGGCCATCGGGCGCAGGCCCTCGGCGAGGATGACGCCCACCGTCGCCGAGCCGGTGCCGTGGTAGAGCACCGCGGGCGGCTCGGCGGGCGGCAGGCCCAGGTCAACCTCGACGGTGTGGCCCTGGCTGGCCCGGATCGACCGGCCGTCCTCGGAGAAGGCGAAACGGCGCTTGTTGTTGGTCGCCACCACGTGGTCCAGCTGCGCCCGGCTGATCCGCCGCCCGCTGCGGGCCAGGCCCGCCAGCAGCTCGTCCACCGGGACCCAGCCGGCCGTGTCCAGCGTGATCCCGACCGACGCCGGGTCGTGCCGCAGCACGCGCGACAGCGTCTTGGACACCCGGACCGTCTGCTTCTCGTCCACCTTCTCCGTGTTCCCTCCTGGATGGGCCTCCGTCAGGAGGCCTGACTGACCGAGCTCATGTTGAAGTCCGGCACCCGGACCGGCGGCATCGCGGCCCTGGTGAACCAGTCGCTCCACTCGCGGGGCAGGCAGCGCTCGGTGCGGCCCGCCTCGGTGATCCGGCCGAGCAGGTCGACCGGGGACTCGTTGAACCGGAAGTTGTTCACCGCGCCGACCACCTCGCCGTTCTCGACCAGGTACACGCCGTCCCGGGTGAGGCCGGTGAGCAGCAGGGTGGCCGGGTCGACCTCGCGGATGTACCAGAGGCAGGTGAGCAGCAGCCCGCGCTCGGTGCGGGCGACCATCTCCTCCAGGGTGGGCGCGCCGGCCTGGTCGGCGGTCTCCAGCACCAGGTTGTCGACCGACGGCGTCACCGGCAGGCCGGTCAGCGCGGCCGAGTGCCGGGTGGTGGAGAGGTTGGCCAGTTCGCCGTCGCGAATCCAGTCGGTGGCGGTCAGCGGCAGGCCGTTGTCGAAGACCGACGAGTTGTCGCCGGAGGAGTGCGCGAGCACGAACGGCGCGGCCGCCAGGCCGGGCTCGGCCGGGTCGGAGCGCAGCGTCAGCGGCAGGGCGCTGAGCCGGTTGCCGACCCGGGTGCCGCCGCCGGGCCGGCTGAACACCGAGCGGCCCTCGGCGGCGTCCCGGCCGCCCGCCGACCAGGTCAGGTAGACCATCAGGTCGGCGATGGCGGAGGGCGGCAGCAGGGTCTCGTACCGGCCGGCCGGCAGGTCGATCCGCTTGCGGCGGCCCCAGCCGAGCCGGGTGCTGAGCGAGCCGTGCAGGGCGGCCAGGTCGACGTCGGTGAAGTCGGCGGTGGCCGCACCGCCCCAGGCGGAGCCGGTCAGGTCGGCGGTCTTGGCGTTGAGCTCGACCGAGCCGGTGGGCTGCTCGTGCCGCAGCCGCAGACCGGTGGAGCTGCCCAGGTAGCTGGTGGTCAGCTCGTGCCGGGCGAAGCCGTACAGCAGCTCGCCGCCGGCGCGGGCGCGGGCGAAGGCCTCGCCGAGGGCGGGCGCGAAGGCGGCGAAGACCTCGGCGGAGGTCTCGGCCGGGGCATCGGTGAAGCCGGGCGACTCCGGCGGGCCGGACAGCAGCGGCCGGGCGTCCTCGGCCGGGCCGGCGTCGCGGGCGGCCGCCTCGGCGGCCCGGACCAGGTCCTCCAGCTCGTCCCGGGTGACGGCCTCCCGGGAGACCACGCCGGAGGCGGTGCCCTCGGCACCGTCCACGGTGGCGATCACGGTGAGCCGCCGGCCCCGGGTGACGCCGTTGGTGGTCAGGCCGTTGCCCGCCCAGCGGAGGTTGGCGGTCGACTCCTCGTCGGCGATCACCACGCAGCCTTCGGTGCGGGACAGCTCCAGGGCGCGTTCGACCAGCTCGTGCGGCCGGGGTGTGGTGTCGGACATCAGTGACCCGCCTCCTGCTGGGTGTTGAGCACGTTGACGTTGCGGAAGAGCGCGGACGGACAGCCGTGGCTGACCGCCGCGATCTGGCCCGGCTGGGCCTTGCCGCAGTTGAAGGCGCCGCCGAGGACGTAGGTCTGCGGGCCGCCGACGGCGCTCATCGAGCCCCAGAAGTCGGTGGTGGTGGCCTGGTAGGCGAAGTCCTTGACCTGACCGGCCAGCCGGCCGTTCCTGATCGCGTAGGCGCGCTGGCCGGTGAACTGGAAGTTGTAGCGCTGCATGTCGATCGACCAGGACCGGTCGCCGACGATGTACAGGCCCTTCTCCACGCCCTCGAACAGGCCCTCGGTGTCGGGGCCGCCCTCGACCGGCTGCAGCGAGACGTTGGCCATCCGCTGCACCGGCACGTGGCCGGGGGAGTCGGCGAACGCGCAGCCGTTGGAGCGGCCGAGGCCCTTGAGCTCCGCCATCCGGCGGTCCAGCTGGTAGCCGACCAGGACGCCGTCCTTGACCAGGTCCCAGGACTGCGTGGCGACGCCCTCGTCGTCGTACCCGATGGTGGACAGGCCGTGCTCGGCGGTGCGGTCACCGGTGACGTGCATCAGCTCGGAGCCGTACTTCAGCGAGCCCAGCTTGTCGAAGGTGGCGAAGGAGGTGCCCGCGTAGGCGGCCTCGTAGCCGAGCGCCCGGTCCAGCTCGGTGGCGTGGCCGATCGACTCGTGGATGGTCAGCCACAGGTTGGACGGGTCGATCACCAGGTCGTAGCGGCCGGCCTCGACGCTGGGGGCCTTCATCTTCTCGGCCAGCAGGCCGGGCAGTTCGGCGAGCTCCTGGTCCCAGTCCCAGCCCTTGCCCTGGAGGTACTCCCAGCCGCGGCCGGCCGGCGGGGCGATGGTGCTCATCGAGTCGAAGGCGCCGGTGCGCTCGTCGACCGAGGTGGCCTCCAGCGAGGGGTGCAGCCGGATCCGCTGCTGGGTGGTGACGGTGCCCGCGGTGTCCGCGTAGAACTTGTTCTCCTGCACGGTCAGCAGCGAGGCCATCACGTGCGAGACGCCGTCGGCGGCCAGCAGGCGGCTGCTCCAGTCCGCCAGCAGCGCGCTCTTCTCGGCGTCCGGGACGTCGAACGGGTTGACGTCGTAGGAGGAGACCCAGGTGGCGTCGGCGTACACCGGCTCGGCCGCCAGCTCGACCAGGTCCTCGGAGCCCGCGGCCCGGCTGATCCCGCCGGACAGCCGCGCCACCGCCACCGCCTGCTCGGCGACCCGGGCCGCCGCCGCAGTGGTCAGGTCCACCCCGGCCGCGAAGCCCCACGCGCCGTCCAGCAGCACCCGGACCGCGAAGCCCAGCTGCACGGTGTCGGAGCTGCCGGACGGGCGGGCGTCGCGCAGCCGCCAGGAGGCGCTGCGCACCCGTTCCAGGCGGAAGTCGGCGTGCGAGACGCCGAGTTCTCGCGCCCGGGTGAGCGCCGCGTCGGCGAGGGTGCGCAGCGGGTACGCGAGGAACAGCGGGTCGACGGCACGGCTGTGCGGCGCGCCGGCGCTGGAGGTGGGCGGCATCGGGCTCCCTGGGTCGGGGGGTCGGCGGCGGGCACCCCGCGGACCGCAGGGGAACCCGCATCGCATCATTTCCCGTCCAGCCGTTTGTGGCCAGGGAATTTCGGGCCGCGGCGGGTCGGCCCGGCTGCGCCGGTCCGACCCGCCGTCAGATCACCGTCTCCCACCAGCCGTCCAGCTCCGGCGGGTTGTCCACGTCGACCCGCTGGCCGGGCCGCGGCACCACCAGCGGGACGGCCTGCGCCTTGGCCTCCGCCAGCAGCCGCTCGATCGGCTCCGCCCACGGGTGCAGGCCCAGGTTGAAGGTGCACCAGTGCACCGGGATCAGCAGCTCGGCCCGCAGGTCCAGGTGGGCCCGGACGGCGTCCTCGGGCGTCATGTGGATGTCGGGCCACGCCACGTCGTACGCGCCGATCTGGACCAGTGCGGCGTCGAACGGGCCGTGCTGCTCGCCGATCCGGGCGTAGCCCTCGAAGTACCCGGAGTCGCCGGTGTAGTAGACCTTCCGGGTCGGGCCGGCTATCACCCAGGAGCCCCAGAGGGTGGTGTTGCGGGTGGTGCCGCGGCCGGAGAAGTGGTGCGCCGAGGTGAGGGTGAGGGTCAGCTCGCCGAGGGTGCAGGTCTCGTCCCAGTCCAGCTCGATGATCCGGTGCTCGGGCACGCCCCAGCGGCGCAGGTGGCCGCCGATGCCGAGCGGCACCGCGAACGGCGCGGACTGCAGCTCGACCAGCTGCTTGACGGTCGCCATGTCGAGGTGGTCGTAGTGGTCGTGGGAGATCAGCACCGCGTCCACCGGCGGCACCTCGGCCAGCGCGACGGGCACCGGGTGCAGCCGCTTCGGGCCGACCTGGTGGACGGGGGAGCAGCGGTCGGACCAGATCGGGTCGATCAGCACCCGGGCGCCCTCGACCTCGACCAGCGCGGAGGCGTGCCCGTACCAGACCACCTCGACGCCCTCGGCGGCCGGGCGGGCGGCGCCGCCGGCGGCCCGCTCCAGCGGCACCGGCAGGCTGGGGCGGCGGCCCGCCCGGTCGTCCAGCAGCATCCGGCGGAAGGTGTCGCCGTCGGGGCGGCCGGGCTCCTGCTGCGCCAGCGCGCTCGGGGCGTTGTGGAACACCCCGTCGCGGAACTGCGGCGAGTTGCGGACCCGGGCGTCCTTGCTGCCGTCCGGCCGGCGGCCGAACGCGGCCGGCAGGTCGCGCAGCGACCAGGCGGCGGCGCCGGCCGCGGTGGCCAGCGCGGTCAGGGCCAGCAGGCGGGCACGTCGGCCGCTGCCGCTGTTACGGGGGTGGTTGGTCATCCGCGTTCCGCTTCCCTTGTGTGGGTTCTCCGGCCGCCCGGCCGGCTGCTCACCGTGCCTCGTGGGGTGCGAGGCCCAGTGGGCAACGGGTGTGACCGGTCCATGGTTCCCCCTCGGGGGCCTCCCGGGCCAGGTCCGGCCGTACGTATTGTCGGGAAGCGACAGATACCGCGAGGCGTACCTGTCGGAGCCGTATGGGCCCGACCTTCGGCCGGACCGATACCGTCACAGTGCGTACGCATGCAGGTCAACCAGGAGAGAGGTGGATGGTGAGCCGCTCGGTTCTCGTCACCGGAGGCAACCGGGGCATCGGCCTCGCGATTGCCCAGGCCTTCGCCGAGGCCGGCGACAAGGTCGCGATCACCAGCCGCTCGGGCGAGGTCCCGGAGCAGCTGGCCAAGTTCGACGTGCTCGCGGTCCGCTGCGACATCACCGACGCCGCGCAGGTCGATGCGGCGTTCACCGAGGTCGAGGCCGCGCACGGACCGGTCGAGGTGCTGGTCGCCAACGCCGGCATCACCAAGGACACGCTGCTGCTGCGGATGACCGAGGACGACTTCACCTCGGTCCTGGACACCAACCTCACCGGGACCTTCCGGGTGGTCAAGCGGGCTTCGGCGAAGATGCTGCGGGCCCGAAAGGGCCGGGTCGTGCTGATCTCCTCGGTGGTCGGTCTGACCGGCTCGCCCGGGCAGGTCAACTACGCAGCGTCCAAGTCCGGCCTGGTCGGGTTCGCCCGGTCGCTGGCGCGCGAGCTCGGCTCGCGCAACATCACCGTCAACGTGGTCTCCCCGGGTTTCGTGGACACCGACATGACCGCCGTGCTCACCGACGAGCGCCGCGCGGAGATCGTCGCGGGCGTGCCGCTGGGCCGCTACGCGGCGCCCGCCGAGATCGCCTCGGCCGTGCGCTTCCTCGCCTCGGACGAGGCCGCATACATCACCGGAGCCGTCGTTCCCGTCGACGGCGGATTGGGCATGGGTCACTGACCGACATGAGCGGAATCCTTGCAGGCAAGCGGATCCTCATCACCGGTGTGCTGATGGAGTCCTCCATCGCGTTCCACACCGCCAAGCTGGCCCAGGAGCAGGGCGCCGAGGTCATCCTGACCGCCTTCCCCCGCCCCAGCCTGACCGAGCGCATCGCCAAGAAGCTCCCCGCCCCGGCCAAGGTGCTGGAGCTGGACGTGTCCAGCGAGGAGCAGCTCGCGGGCATCGCCGACCAGGTGCGCGAGCACCTGCCGACCCTGGACGGCATCGTCCACTCGATCGGCTTCGCCCCGCAGGACGCGCTGGGCGGCAATTTCCTGAACACCCCGTGGGAGTCGGTCGCGACCGCGATGCACGTCTCGGCGTTCTCGCTGAAGTCGCTGACCATGGCGCTGCTCCCGCTGATGCAGGACGGCGGCTCGGTGGTCGGCCTGACCTTCGACGCGCAGTTCGCCTGGCCGAAGTACGACTGGATGGGCCCGGCCAAGGCCGCGCTGGAGGCCACCTCCCGCTACCTGGCCCGTGACCTGGGGCCGCGGAACATCCGCTGCAACCTGGTCTCGGCCGGTCCGATCGGCTCGATGGCCGCCAAGTCCATCCCGGGCTTCGGCGAGCTGGCCGACACCTGGAACCACCGGTCCCCGCTGAAGTGGGACCTGAACGACCCGGAGCCGGCCGGCCGCGGTGTGGTCGCCCTGCTCTCGGACTGGTTCCCGAAGACCACCGGCGAGATCGTCCACGTCGACGGCGGTCTGCACGCGATCGGCGCCTGACGCCCCGCGTCCCGCCCCGAAGCACCACTGCCCGGCCCGCTCCTCGGAGCGGGCCGGGCAGCGTGCTGTGGTGGGTGCGTGCGCGGCGGGCGGCGGGTCAGCCGTCCTGCCCGCAGCCGATGGCCCGGCCGGCCTCGGCGGAGGCGGCCTGGGCGTCCATCGCCCGGATGCCGTCGATGATGCCCCGGTGGTCGAGGAAGCGGTCCGGCGTGAGCTCGGGGCCGACGTCGCGGCGCAGGTGGGCACGGGTGACCTCGCCGAGGTCGGCGTAGACCGCGGCCAGTACGTCGTTGTGGGCCGCGGCCACCACGGCCTGGTGGAAGGCGGCGTCCGCCTGGACGAAGTGCTCCGGGTCGCCGGCGTGCCAGGCGGCGTCCCGGCGGGTCAGGGTCGACTCCAGCAGCTCCAGGTCCCGGTCGGTGCGGCGCAGCGCCGCCAGCCCGGCGGCGGCGGTCTCCAGGGTCGCCCGCAACTCGGCGACCTGCGCGCCGTCGGCGTCGGCGAACCGGCGGTGCATCACCCCGGCCAGCTCGCTGGTGGCCAGCACGTAGGTGCCGGAGCCCTGGCGGATGTCGAGCAGCCCGTTGTGCGCGAGGGCCCGCACGGCCTCGCGGACGGTGTTGCGGGCCACCCCGAGCTGTTCGACCAGCTCCGCCTCGGTGGGGATGCGCGAGCCGACCGGCCACTCGCCCGAGGTGATCTGGGCGCGCAACTGCGCGATCACCTGATCGGAGAGCGGTGCGCGACGCGTGGTCGACAGGGCCATGGGTCAGGGCTCCTTGCTGCTGTGGTGAGGGTCTCCAGGATACCGGCGTGCATTAATTCATCCCATGATTCTATGATGGCCGCTATGGCGACCGCAGCAGACACCACCACGACCGAGGGGCCCGCGTCCGGGGCACCGCACCACGCACCCTCCGAGCACGCACCCGCCGAGCACCCCGCCGCCGACGCGACCACGCCCGCCGGCACCCGCTCCCGCCACCTCTCCTGGCTGCTGGCGGCCGCCATCGTGGCCGCGGCCCTCAACCTGCGCCCGGTGGTCACCAGCCTCGGCCCGCTGCTCGACCAGGTCCGCTCCGGCCTCGGGATGAGCGCCACGGTGGCCGGGCTGCTCACCGCCGTCCCCTCGCTCTGCTTCGCCGGCTTCGGCATCGCCGCGCCCGCGCTGGCCCGACGGACCGGACCGATCGCGGTGGTGGCCGCCGGCATGGGCGCCATCGCCGTCGGCCTGCTGGCCCGCGCGTTCACCGGCTCCACCGCCCTGTTCCTGCTGCTCACCGCCGTGGCGCTGGCCGGGGTCGCGGTCTCCAACGTGCTGCTGCCGGTGGTCATCAAGCGGTACTTCCCGGACCGGGTCGGCCCGATGATCGGCCTGTACTCGATGGCGCTGTCGGTCGGCACCTCGGCCGCCGCGGCGGCCACCGTCCCGCTGACCTCCGCGCTCGGCGGCAGCTGGCGGCTCGGCCTCGGCGTCTGGGGCCTGCTGGCCGCCGCCGCGCTGGCGCTGTGGGCGGTGACGGCCTTCCTGCGCCGCGACCGCGGCGAGGCCGGCCCGAACCGCCCGGGCGCCGCCAAGCTGCCCATCCTGCGCAGCCGCACCGCCTGGGCGCTGGCCGTCTTCTTCGGCCTGCAGTCCACCAGCGCGTACGCCGCGATGGGCTGGCTGCCCAAGATCTACCAGGACGCCGGGGTCTCCGGGTCCAGCTCCGGGGTGCTGCTGGCGATCGTGATGGCGATCAGCGTGCCCGCCTCCTTCGTGCTGCCGAACCTCGCGGTGCGCCGCGGTGACCAGCGGATCTTCGTGGTGGTGCTGGCCCTGTGCGGGATCGCCGGCTACACCGGCCTGGCGCTGGCCGCCGGTACCGCGTCCTGGCTGTGGGCCTGCCTGGTGGGCCTGTCGATGTGCGCCTTCCCGCTGGCCCTGACCATGATCGGCCTACGCGCCCGCACCCCGGGCGGCGTCGGCCAGCTGTCGGCCTTCGCCCAGAGCGTCGGCTACCTGATCTCGATCCCCGGCCCGATCCTGATCGGCAGCCTCTACCAGTGGACCGGCGGCTGGTACCTGCCGCTGGGCTTCCTCGCGGTGCTGCTGGTCCCGCAGATGGCGGTCGGTCTGCGGGCCGCCAGGGCCAGGCACATCGAGGACGAGGCGCAGCCCGCCGCCCCCGGGCGGGTGGCGTCGTAAGGGATGGCAGACTTTCCGGTATGCCAGTTCTCGAACCCAACCCCCCGAACGGCCAGAAGAAGCTGCTGCAGCTGCTCGGCATGATCGCCGGCGTCGTGGTGGCGGTGGCCGTGGTCGCCATCGTCGCCGCCAACCTCGGCTGACGGTGGCCCACCGCAACCGCTCCACTCCTGCGGGTGGCGCCGCCGTGGAGCCCGCGCCCGGCGGCTGATTTTCTGCGAAGCTCTGGGGGTATGAGCGCCGACACACCCCGAAGGATCATCGTTCTCCGCCACGCCCGGGCGGACTGGCCCAACCAGGTCGCCGACCACGAGCGCCCCCTGGCCGACCGGGGCCGTGTCCAGGCCACCGAGGCCGGCCAGTGGCTGGTCGACTCCGGCATCAACCCCGACCACGTGCTCTGCTCCTCCGCGCTGCGCACCCGGGAGACCTGGAAGCTGGTCGCCCACGAGCTGCCCAAGCGGCACCGCAGGACGGTGTTCGAGGAGCGGGTGTACGAGGCCAGCCCCGGCCAGATCATCGAGGTCCTCCAGGAGACCCCGGACGACAGCGCCGACCTGCTGCTGGTGGGCCACAACCCGGGGGTGCTCGGACTCACCCAGGTGCTCGCCGGGGACGCCGGCGACGCCGACGCGCTCAACCGGCTGCGGCTGAACGGCTTCCCCACCGGCGCCATCGCGGTGCTCAGCTTCACCGGCCACTGGAAGGGCATCGAGCCCGGCGCGGCCCAGCTCGACTCGTACCACACGCTGCCGGAGTAGGCCGGCACACGGCGAAGGCCGGGACCGCCACGGTGGTCCCGGCCTTCGCCGTCGTGTGCCGGCGTGCCCGTCCGGTGGGCACGGCCACCGGACGGGCGCGGTCACTCGGTGGGCGTGCCGTCCAGCTCGTCGGCGGCCTCGACCTCTTCGCGGGTGATGCCCAGCAGGTACAGCACGGTGTCCAGGAACGGAAGGTTCACCGCCACCTCGGCGGCCTCCTGGACCACCGGCTTGGCGTTGAAGGCAACCCCGAGCCCGGCCGCGTTCAGCATGTCCAGGTCGTTGGCGCCGTCCCCGATCGCCACCGTCTGGGCCAGCGGCACCCGGGCCTGCTCGGCGAACCTGGCCAGCCAGCGGGCCTTGCCGGCCCGGTCCACGATCTCCCCGGTGACCCGGCCGGTGAACTTCCCGTCCGCCACCTCCAGGGTGTTGGCCGCCGCGAAGTCCAGCCCGAGCAGCTCCACCAGGTGGTCGGTGACCTGGGTGAACCCGCCGGAGACGATGCCGACCTGGTAGCCGAGCCGCTGCAGGGTACGGATCAGGGTGCGGGCGCCCGGCGTCAGCCGTACCTCGGTGCGGACCTTCTCCACCACACCGGCGTCCAGGCCCGCCAGCAGCGCCACCCGGGCCCGCAGCGACTCCGCGAAGTCCAGCTCGCCGCGCATCGCCGCGGCGGTCACCTCGGCGACCTCCTGCTCGCAGCCGGCGTGCGCCGCGAACAGCTCGATCACCTCGTCCTGGATCAGCGTGGAGTCGACGTCCATCACCACCAGGCGCTTGGCCCGCCGGTGCAGCCCCGCCTCCGCCACCGCGACGTCCACCCGCTGGGCGGCCGCCTCCTGGGCGAGCTCGGTGCGCAGCACCTCGGTGGGGACGCCCGAGACGGTCAGCTCGACCGCGGTGACCGGGTACTTGGCGAGCCGGAACACCCGGTCGATGTTGGCGCCGACGTCGGAGATCCGCCCGCTCAGCGCGGCCACGGCGGCGGCGGTCAGCGGATGGCCGAGCACGGTGACGTGCGAGCGGCCCTCCCGGCGGGGCCGGTTGTCGCCGAGCCCGGAGATGATCTCGGTCTGGAGCTTCATCTCCTCGGCCCAGCGGTGCACGGCGACCCGCAGCTCGCCCTCGGCGTCCGCGGCGTGCGGGGGAGTGACCAGGGTGCAGAGCGTTATCCGCCCCCGGGTGACCATCTGCTCGAAGTCGATCACGTCGACGCCGAAGTCGGAGAGCATGGTGAACAGGCCCGCCGTGATACCGGGGCGGTCCTTGCCGAACACCTTGACCAGCAGCGTGCGCTCGTCGGCGGTCCGGGACTGTGCGGCGGGGAGAGGCTCAGCGGCCGGATCAGTTGCGTCCATGGTGCCTCCCACGCTACCGGGCCGGAGGCCGGGCCCACCGCACCGGTCCGCACCCTGGGACGGCCGGACCGTTCGCCTGCACCGCCCGTGTCACCGGCCCCCACGAGCTGTGTTGCCACCCGGTCACAGTCTCCTAGGTGACTTTCAGGTACGGCACAACGGCTGGAATGATTCCCCCCGTCACATCACATGACCCCCGCGACCGGGGGCGAACCGGGGGACCGAGAGAGCGGGGCAGGCCGACAGTGCCGCAACTCGTACTGGAACTCAACGGGCAGCGGCGGGTACTGGAACCCGGCCGCAGCTACACCATCGGGCGGGATCCGAACTCGGACCTCACGTTCGACGACGCCAGGGTCTCCTGGCGGCACGCCACCATCTCCTTCACCGGGGCCGCCTGGCAGCTGGACGACCACGGCTCCACCAACGGCACCTTCGCCGGCGGCACCCGGACGCTGCACGTCCAGCTGTTCCCGGGCAGCGTGGTCAACCTGGGCAACCCGGAGAACGGCCCGCGGCTGAGCTTCAGCGCCCCCGCCGCCGCACCCGCGGCCCCGGCGGAGGCCGCCGGCTCCATCCACGAGGCGACCACCCGCCGGGTCACCCCGGGCGCCCCGCAGCCGTGGGCCGCCCAGCCGCAGCCGCCGGTCCAGCAGCCGGCCGCCCAGCAGGCACCGGCCCAGCAGCCGCCCGTGCAGCAGCGCTGGGACGCACCCACCCCGCAGCCCGGCTTCCCGCAGCAGCAGTCCTTCCCGGGCGAGCCCGGCGAGTTCCGGACCGGCCCGCAGCACGCGCCGGTACCGCAGCAGGCGCACCCCGGCCAGGCGGCCCCGGCCCCCGGCCTCGGCAACCCGACCATGGTCCGCAGCCTCACCGCCGGCATGCGCACCATCCGGATCGGCCGCGCGCTCGACAACGACATCGTCGTCTCCGACCTCCAGGTCTCCCGCCACCACGCCGAGCTGCGCCAGCTCGCCGACGGCCGCTGGGAGATCGTCGACCTCGGCAGCCACAACGGGATCTTCCTCAACGGCCAGCCGGTCCAGCGTCAGCTGATGGGCCCGCAGGACCGGCTCACCGTCGGCCACTCCAGCTTCGTGCTGGTCGGCGACCAGCTGCAGGAGTTCGTCGACACCGGCGCCGTCACCTTCTCCGCCCACCACCTGACCGTCGAGGTCGACCACAAGGGCGGCAAGAAGGTCCTGCTCAACGACGTCAGCTTCTCCGTCCCGGAGAAGTCCCTGGTCGCGGTGATCGGCCCGTCCGGCTCCGGCAAGTCCACCCTGCTGCGCGCCCTCACCGGCTACCGCCCGGCCGACCGCGGCGAGGTCCGCTACGACGGCCGCAACCTGTACAAGCAGTTCGCCGAGCTCCGCTCCCGGATCGGCCTGGTGCCGCAGTCCGAGATCCTGCACAAGGAGCTCACCGTCCGCAGCGGCCTCAAGTACGCCGCCCGGCTGCGCTTCCCCGGCGACACCGAGCCCGCCGAGCGCGAGCGCCGGATCGACGAGGTGCTGTACGAGCTGCGCCTGGACAAGCGCGCCGACAACCGGATCACCGCCCTGTCCGGCGGCCAGCAGAAGCGCGTCTCGGTCGCCCTGGAGCTGCTCACCAAGCCCTCGCTGATCTTCCTGGACGAGCCCACCTCGGGCCTCGACCCGGGCATGGACCGCGAGGTCATGCAGACCCTGCGCGGCCTCGCCGACGACGGCCGCACGGTCCTGGTGGTCACCCACTCGGTGGCCGAACTCGCCCTGTGCGACCGGCTGCTGGTGATGGCGCCGGGCGGCTCGGTGGCGTACTTCGGCCCGCCGGCCGAGGCCCTGCACTTCTTCGGCTACGAGACCTGGGCCGACGTCTTCCAGGCCTTCGAGAACTACCCCGACCACGACTGGGCCGGCCGCTACCGCGGATCCGTGCACTACCAGGAGTACTCGGCCAACGTGGACGCGGTGGCCGCCCAGAGCGCGCCCAACGTGCACACCCAGGTGCGCCCGCCCAAGCCGCAGAGCTGGGGCTCCCAGCTGTGGACGCTGATCCGCCGCTACCTGGCGGTGATCGCCTCCGACAAGGGGTTCATCGCGCTGTCGCTGCTGCTGCCGCTGGTACTGGGCGGGGTGTCGACCGTCATCCCGGACAAGTGCGGCCTGGCCGCCTGCGCCGGCAGCGGCCGCAACGACGTGGCCCGGATGATCCTGCTGGTGGTCGCGTTCGGCGCCTGCCTGTCCGGGTCGGCCAACTCGGTCCGTGAGCTGATCAAGGAACGGGCGATCTACGAACGGGAACGGGCCACCGGCCTGTCCCGGTCGGCGTACCTGATGTCGAAGATCATCGTGCTGGGCGCGATCAGCTTCGTCCAGGGCGGGCTGATCTCGGCCATCGCCTTCAAGGTGCGCACGCTGCCCGCCGAGGGCCTGATCTTCACGCACTCCCCGGCGCTGGAGATGTCGATCGGCGTCATCCTGCTGAGCTTCACCTCGATGATGTTCGGCCTGGCGATCTCCTCGCTGGTCAAGACGGCCGAGAAGACCATGCCGCTGCTGGTCATGTTCGCCATCGTCCAGATGGTGATGACCGGTGCGATCTTCCAGCTCTTCGACAAGCCGGGCCTGGAGCAGCTCGCCTGGCTGATGCCCGCCCGCTGGGGCGTCGCGGCCAGCGGCAACACCCTCGACCTGGCGCACATCTCGCCGGTGGTCGCGGTCCGCCCGCCCGAGCAGCCGCCGATCGACCCGCTGTGGGACCACTCGGCCGGCCACATGATCCTCAACTGGATCGCCCTGATCGTCCTGTCCACCGGCCTGGCCTTCGCCATCCAGCGCTTCCAGAAGCGCCACGAGCCCGACGTCATGCAGAAGGGCTGATCCCGCCCCGCACCCCCCGCACAGTCGCTGTCGGCCCTCCTCCCCACCGGTCCTAGTCCCCGGGGAGGAGGGCCGACGGCTGACGCGGCGCGGCGGTGCCCGGCGGTAGCGTGAGGGCATGTCGTTGGAGAACGCCCACCCCGGGCCCGGCTGCGACCCCTGCCTCGGCGGCATCGAAGCGATCAGCTCCGCCGTCCTGGGCATGAGCCGCCACCTGGAGGTCCGCGAGGTGCTGCGCCGGATCACCGCGTCCGCCCGCACCCTGCTGAACGCCGAGTACGCCGCCCTCGGCGTGCCCGACGACCACGGCGGCTTCGCCCAGTTCGTGGTCGACGGCGTCAGCGACGAGCAGTGGAAGGCCATCGGCCCGCTGCCCCGCCAGCACGGCGTCCTGGCCGGCATGCTGCACCGGCTCACCCCCACCCGGCTCAAGGACGTCCGCCGGGCCCCCGACTTCGGCGGCTGGCCGCCCGCCCACCCGGAGATGACCGACTTCCTCGGCATGCCGATCCTGGACGGCACCGAGGTGCTCGGCGCCCTCTTCCTCGCCAACAAGCAGGGCTCCACGGCCGGCTTCACCGCCCACGACGAGGAACTGCTGCGGATCCTCACCGCCCATGCCGCCCTCGCCCTCGGCAACGCCCGCCTGTACGAGCGCAGCCGCGAACTCACCCTGGCCGGCGAACGCGCCCGGATCGCCCACGACCTGCACGACGCCGTCTCGCAGAAGCTGTTCTCGCTGCGTCTGACCGCCAAGGCCGCCGCCACCCTGGTCGACCGCGACCCGGCCCGCGCCCGGGCCGAACTGGCCGAGGTGGCCCGGCTGGCCGCCGAGGCGGCGGACGAACTGCGCGCCGTGGTCGTCGAGTTGCGCCCGGCCGCACTGGAGGAGGACGGCCTGGTGGCCACCCTCGCCTCGCAGGTCCAGGTGCTCGACCGGGCGCACAGCGCCGAGGTCAGCTTCCGCCCGGCCGAGGTCCGGGCCCTGCCGCCGGCCCGCGAGGCCGCCCTGCTGCGGGTGGCCCAGGAGGCCCTCCACAACGCGTTGCGGCACGCCGGGGCGCGGGCCGTCACCGTCTCGCTCACCGGCACCGCCGACCGCGGCGCGGTACTGCGGATCACCGACGACGGCCGGGGCTTCGACCCGGAGTCGGTCCGCCGCGGCGGACGCCACCTGGGCCTGGTGTCGATGCGCGACCGGGCCGCCTCCGTCGGCGGCCGGCTCACCCTGGAATCCGCCCCGGGCAAGGGGACGGTCGTCGAGATGGAGGTCCCCGGTGCCTGACACCGACGCACCGATCCGCGTCCTGGTGGTCGACGACCACCAGGTGGTCCGGCGCGGCCTGCGCACCTTCCTGGAGGTCCAGGACGACATCGAGGTGGTCGGGGAGGCCGCCGACGGCGCCGAGGCCGTCGCCCGGACCCAGGAGCTCGCCCCCGACGTCGTGCTGATGGACCTCAAGATGCCCGGCGTGGACGGCATCGAGGCGCTGCGGCTGCTCAAGGAGGACGGCAGCCGGGCCCGGATCCTGATCGTCACCAGCTTCACCGAGCACCGCACCATGGTCCCCGCCCTGCGGGCCGGCGCCGCCGGGTACGTCTACAAGGACGTCGATCCGGAGGCGCTGGCCGGAGCGATCCGCTCGGTGCACGCCGGGCACGTGCTGCTCCAGCCGGAGCTGGCCGCGGCCCTGCTTGCGGACAGCGGGCCGCACGTCCCGCAGGGCCGCGGCGGCACCCTGACGGACCGTGAGCGCGAGGTGCTTGGCCACATCGCGGCCGGCCGCTCCAACCGCGAGATCGCCCGCGCGCTGCACCTCTCGGAGAAGACGGTCAAGACGCACGTCTCCAACATCCTGATGAAGCTCGACGTCGCCGACCGCACCCAGGCCGCCCTCTGGGCGGTCCGCAACGGCGCGGCCGGCGAGCCCTGACGGGTGTTGACCCTCCGGGGCGCCCCTGATGGGGCCTGGGGTCAGCGTTCGTCGGTCATCGCGTTGTAGGCGGCGACCTGGGCACGGCGGGCGGTGCGCTCCAGCGGGGCCAGGGTGGCGCGGCGGGCGGCCATCTCGGAGGCGCTGACGGCCGCGCCGTGGCTGCCCGAGGCGATCGACAGCAGCGCCGACACCTGGCGGGCCGACTCCAGGATCCGTACCGCCCGCGGCGGGTAGCCGGGCGCCAGCAGCTCGGCGTGCCCGCGCCGCCGGTACGCCTCCAGTGCCCGCAGCGTCTCGGGCCCGGCCCCGGCCACGTCGAGGCGGGCCAGCAGCGCGGTCGCCTCGCGCAGCCCGTCGGCGAGTTCGCGCTCGGCCTCGTGCAGCGACGGCACGTCGGCGGGCGGCCCGTCGTTCACCTCGGTGCAGCGCCACAGCACGGTGGCCGAGCGGTCCCCGGCCGGCCCGAACACCTCGACCTCGGGGACCAGCCCGACCGGCACCCCGACCGCCAGCACCGCCTCGCCGGCGCCGAGCGCCAGCGCGTTGAAGGCGGCCGGCCCGGTCAGCCCCAGCGGGTGCCCGGCCGTCGGCAGTGCCAGCCGCAGCCCCTTCACCCCCAGCACCCGCAGCCGCCCGAGCGCCCAGGTGAGCCCGTGCAGCTCCCCTTCGGCGTCGCCCGGCAGCCCGGTCACCCGGTGGTTCTCGTCGGCGCCCAGCACGGCCGCCGCCGCGTCGTCGGGCGAGGCGGCGCCGCTCAGCAGGGCGTTGCCCCAGGCGGTCAGCCGGCCCGATCGCGGCTCTTCGTACGGATTCTCGGAAGGAGTAGCGAGCATCCAGCCAGCCTACGGACAACGCCGACATCCGGGTGGCGTAGGTTTGCCCTGTGCGTGCGCCGCACCCGCTCCCCGCCCACCGGTCGGCGGAGTAGGCTGCCCGCCCGCACGGACTGTCGACACGACTGGACCGCACCCCTGGGCCTTCGCGCAGGCCCCAGGACGGCCGAATCTGCATTGGGGAAGGCGTAGGCATGAGCGACGTGCTGGAGCTGGTGGACGTATCCGTGGTCCGGGAGGGCCGCGCGCTCATCGACCAGGTCTCCTGGTCGGTCGCCGAGGGCGAGCGCTGGGTCATCCTGGGCCCGAACGGCGCCGGCAAGACCACTCTGCTCCAGGTCGCCGCGACCTACCTGTTCCCGACCTCGGGCGCCGCCGCGGTGCTCGGCGAGAAGCTCGGCGAGGTGGACGTCTTCGAGCTGCGCCAGCGGATCGGCCTCGCCAGCGCGGCGATGTTCGAGAAGCTGCCCGCCGAGCAGACCGTGCTGCAGTGCGTGCTCACCGCCGCGTACGGCATGACGGTCAGCTGGCGCGAGCAGTACGACACCACCGACGAGCAGCGTGCGCTGGCCCTGCTGGACCGCCTCGGGATGTCCGAGTACACCACCCGCAAGTTCGGCACCCTCTCCGAGGGCGAGCGCAAGCGCACCCTGATCGCCCGCGCCCTGATGACCGACCCCGAGCTGCTGCTGCTGGACGAGCCGGCCGCCGGCCTCGACCTCGGCGGCCGCGAGGACCTGGTCCGCCGGCTCGGCGCGCTGGCCCAGGACGCGCACGCCCCGGCGATGGCGATGGTCACCCACCACGTGGAGGAGATCGCGCCGGGCTTCACCCACGTCCTGATGATCCGTCAGGGCAAGGTGCTGGTGGCCGGCCCGCTCGACACCACGCTGACGGCCCGCAACCTCTCGCTCTGCTTCGGCCTCCCGCTGACCCTGGAGCGGCACGGCGACCGCTGGTCCGCGCAGGGCCTGCCGCTCGGCTGAGCCCCGCGACGCGCGGCCCGGCACGCGGTACTGAACAACTGAACTTCGGCTGAAGCGGGCCGGTCGTACGTGCGGCCGGTTTCCGCCCGTCCACCTGCGGGAACTTTCCGCCGCAAGACCGTTCCCTCCCTAGGATGGACCTGTGGACAGCTGGATCTGGTGGCTCCTCGCCGCCGTCGGCCTGGGCATACCTCTGGTGCTCACGGCCATGCCGGAGTTCGCCATGTTCGCGCTCGGCGCCGGCGCGGCGGCCCTGGCGGCCGCGCTCGGAGCGGGGGTGGTCCTCCAGTTCCTGGTGTTCGTGGGGGTCTCCGTCGCCCTGCTGGTACTGGTCAGACCGGTCGCGTACCGGCTGCTGCAGAAGGGGCCGCAGATCCGCACGGGCGTCGATGCGCTCCCGGGCGCCTCGGCGGTGGTACAGGAGAGGGTCGACGGGGAGGGCGGCCGGATCAAGCTCAACGGGGAGATCTGGTCGGCCCGCGCGCTCAACCCCGGCAGCGTCTACGAGCCGGGGCAGCAGGTCGACGTCGTCGAAATCCAGGGCGCAACCGCCCTGGTCGTCTAGGGGAGAGTCGTGGAACCCGTCCTTATCGTGCTGGTCGTCCTGGTCGTGGTGGCCTTCATCGCACTGATCAAGACGATCCAGGTCATCCCGCAGGCCAGCGCGGCGATCGTGGAGCGCTTCGGCCGCTACACCCGCACGCTCGGCGCGGGGCTGAACATCGTGGTGCCCTTCATCGACACCATCCGCAACCGGATCGACCTGCGCGAGCAGGTGGTCCCGTTCCCGCCGCAGCCGGTGATCACCTCGGACAACCTGGTCGTCAACATCGACACCGTCATCTACTACCAGGTGACCGACGCCCGGGCCGCCACCTACGAGGTCGCCAGCTACATCCAGGCGATCGAGCAGCTCACCGTCACCACGCTGCGCAACATCATCGGCTCGATGGACCTCGAGTCCACCCTGACCTCCCGCGAGGTCATCAACGCGGGCCTGCGCGGCGTCCTGGACGAGGCCACCGGCCGCTGGGGCATCCGGGTCAACCGGGTCGAGCTGAAGGCGATCGAGCCGCCGACCTCCATCCAGGACTCGATGGAGAAGCAGATGCGCGCCGACCGGGACAAGCGCGCCGCGATCCTCACCGCCGAGGGTTCCCGGCAGGCCGCCATCCTGCGCGCCGAGGGCGAGAAGCAGGCCGCGGTCCTCCAGGCCGAGGGTGAGGCGCAGGCCGCGGTGCTGCGCGCCGACGGTGAGGCCGCCGCGATCCGGACGGTCTTCGAGGCCATCCACGACGGCGACGCGGACCAGAAGCTGCTCGCCTACCAGTACCTGCAGACCCTGCCCGAGCTGGCCAAGGGCGACTCCAACAAGCTCTGGATCATCCCGAGCGAGGTCGGCGACGCGCTCAAGGGCCTCGGCGGTGCCTTCACCGGTCTGACCGGCGGCGGGAACGGCGCGGCGCCCGCCGCGGCGCCGAGCGGCCGCATCCCGGTCGACCCGACGGCGGGGCCGCGCCCGGTGGACACCGACACCAAGTCGGCGGCCCGCCCGCGGGTCGAGCCGACCCGCGAGTACCCGAAGATCGACCCCGAGTGACCGGGACACCCCGCCGGTAGCCGTACCGGAACCGCCCCGAGGGCCCGCACCGCACCGCCGGTACGGGCCCTCGGGCCGTCCGGGCACCGGCCGTCCGGCCGTGCGAGGTCCGGCCGTGCGAGGTCAGGGGTCCGGGGTCCGGCCGTCCGGGGTCCGCATCCTGGATGGCCGCTGGCCCGTCCGCCGCTCCCTCCGGCATGATCGTCCCGACAGGACCGAGCGAGGGGATGGCAGATGACACTCTGGGAGGGTGTGGCCGTGCTGCTCGCCGGTGTGGGTGCCGGCACCATCAACACCATCGTCGGCTCGGGCACCTTGATCACCTTCCCGGTCCTGCTGGCGGTCGGCCTGCCCCCGGTGACCGCCAACGTCTCCAACACCCTCGGCCTGGTCCCCGGCTCGCTCAGCGGCGCCATCGGCTACCGCCGCGAGCTCACCGGCCAGCGCCGCCGGCTCGCCCGGCTCTCGGTCGCCTCGCTGATCGGCGGCCTGGCCGGCGCCGTCCTGCTGATCCGGCTGCCGGCCGAGGCCTTCGACGCGATCGTCCCCGTCCTGATCCTGCTCGCCCTGGTCCTGGTGGTCCTCCAGCCCCGGGTGGCCCGTGCGATGGCCGCTCGCCGGGCGAACGGCGACGGCGCGCCCGCCGAGGAGGTCGGCCCGGTGCTGTTCACCGGCGTCCTGCTGGCGGGCGTCTACGGCGGCTACTTCGGCGCCGCCCAGGGCGTCCTGCTGCTCGCGCTGATGGGCATGCTGCTGCAGGACTCGATGCAGCGGATCAACGCCACCAAGAACGTCCTCGCCATGATCGTCAACGCGGTCGCCGCGGTCTTCTTCCTCTTCACCTCCACCATCGACTGGACCGCCGTCCTGCTGATCGCCGTCGGGTCCGCCGCGGGCGGCCAGCTCGGCGCCAAGGTCGGCCGCCGGCTGCCCCCCGCGGCGCTGCGCGGCCTGATCGTGGTGGTCGGCCTGGTCGCGGTCGGCCGGATGCTCTTCGGCTGACGCACCCGAACGGTGCCGTCCTCGGCGGAACGCCCTGCTCAGCCCACACCCCAGGCGCACTCGATCAGGCTGCCCCACCCTCGTACCGGTGGACCGCCCTGATCCACCGTCACCCGCCACCCCACCCGGGAGGACCCCGATGGCCCTGGAAATGCGCGAGATCTGCGAACGCTGCGAGGTGTCGCTCAAGGCGGACGGCCCCGCCTTCATATGCTCCTACGAGTGCACCTTCTGCCCGGCCTGCACCGGGGCGATGGCCGCCACCTGTCCCAACTGCGGTGGCGAGCTGCTCACCCGGCCGCGACGGACCACCGGCTGACCCGGAGGCCCGGACGACGGGCCCCGCCGCCGCCCCCCGGCCGACCGGCCGGGACCAACGAGAGGTACCGACGCATGAGCAGGGTCAGGCTTACGGAGGACGAGATCGCCGCAGGCCTGGCCGGCCTGCCCGACTGGCGGCGCGAGGGCGACTCGATCGTCCGCACCGCGGAGACCGCGAGCTTCCCGACCGCGATCCGGGTGGTCGACGCGGTCGCCGAGGACGCCGAACGGCTGGACCACCACCCCGACATCGACATCCGCTGGCGGACCCTGCGGTTCGTGCTCTCCACCCACAGCGAGGGCGGCCTGACCGCCCTCGACCTCACCCTCGCCGGGCTCATCGACCAGGCCCTGCGGACCGCCGACTGACCCCCGGTCAGCGCCCACCCGAGCCCGCGGCGGCGGGCCCGTCCCGTCCACCATGAGATGCTGGCACACGGCAGCACGCAGTCGGGACGGACGGAACGCATGGCTCAGGACCATCCCCCAGCCTCGGGCCAGGGATACCCGCACGACACCAACGGGCAGCAGCAGCCGGTCGGCTACGACCAGCAGCAGCCCTGGTATCCC
Organism: Kitasatospora sp. MBT63; assembly: GCF_000710465.2. Taxonomy (GTDB): domain Bacteria; phylum Actinomycetota; class Actinomycetes; order Streptomycetales; family Streptomycetaceae; genus Kitasatospora. Next base: position 43,920 of record NZ_JAIZ01000137.1, read on the forward strand.
CAGCAGACCGAGGCCGCCACCGGGTGGGCGCCGGACACCGGCTACCAGCAGCAGCCGTACGGCACCCAGGCCGGAACCCCGGCCTGGCAGCCCGGCGACCAGTGGGAGAACGCCGCCCCCCAACCCGACCCGACGGCCGGCTACTACCAGCCGTACCAGGCCGAGCAGTACGGCTACCCCGCTGCCCCCGGTCACCCGGCCGGGGCCGGCCAGGACCAGCAGCTGTACGCCCCCGCGGACACCGGCGACGGCTACGGCGGCTACCTCCCCTACGACAGCGCCCCGGCCGCGCCGGCCACCACCGGGTACGACAGCGGCCACCCCGACCCGGGCGGCTACGCCGCAGACGGGACGTCCACCGCGTACCCGCCCTTCCCCCCGGCCTCGCCGCCCGACCCCGCCGTA
>NZ_JAIZ01000138.1 GCF_000710465.2 Kitasatospora sp. MBT63
GGTTCAGGAACCACAACCGCTGCTGCGCGAACGACAACGGGACGGTCTGCGGCCGTTCCCGCCGGTGCAGGCCGCGGCGGGCACCGTCGGATCCGTCGAGCCGTTCCGCCAGCGCGGCGACCGTGGGCGCGTCGAACAGCACCCGGATCGGGACCTCGACCCCGAGGTCGGTGCGGATCCGGCTGACCAGCTTGGTGACCAGCAGCGAGTGACCGCCCAGCGCGAAGAAGTTGTCGTCGATCCCGACGCTCTCCAGCCCCAGCACCTCCGCGAACAGCGCACACACCGCCCGCTCGCGGTCGGTGCGCGCCGTACGGCCGGCCGACAGTGCGCCGAGGTCGGGGGCGGGAAGAGCACGGCGGTCCAGCTTGCCGTTGGGGTTCAGCGGCAGGGCGGCCAGCGGCACGAACGCCGACGGCACCATGTACTCCGGCAGCGCGGCCGCCGCCCGGGCCCGCAGCGCGGCGTGGTCGACGTCCGCCCCGGCCGCCGGGACCAGGTACGCCACCAGGCGCCGGTCGCCGGGCAGGTCCTCGCGGACCAGCACGGCGGCCTGGGAGACGGCCTCGTCGGCGGTGAGCACGGCCTCGATCTCGCCGAGCTCGATCCGGAAGCCACGGACCTTGACCTGGCTGTCCGAGCGCCCGAGGTAGTCGATCTGCCCGTCCGGGGTCCAGCGGACCACGTCGCCGGTCCGGTACATCCGGGAGCCGGGCGCGCCGAACGGGTCCGGCAGGAAGCGGTCCGCGGTCAGGCCGGGCCGGTTCAGGTAGCCGCGGGCGACGCCGGCACCCGCGATGAACAGCTCGCCCGGCACGCCCGACGGCACCGGGCGCAGGCCCCGGTCGAGCACGTACACCCGGGTGTTGCCGATCGGCCGGCCGATCGGGGGCGCCGAGGCGGCCTCCCGGTCGGTGTACCAGGCCGTCGCGTACACCGTGGTCTCGGTCGGCCCGTAGATGTTGGCGACCGTGGCGCCGGGCGCGGCGGCCCGGATCGCGTTCAGGGTGTGTGCGGGCAGCCCCTCGCCCGCGAGCACCACCATCCGGGCGTCCAGCTCCAGGCCGCCCTGCGCGACCAGGTTGGCCAGCGCGGACGGCACACCGCTCACCAGGCTGCCGCGCCAGCGGGTGCCGTCGCCCTCCAGCAGGGCCAGCAGGTCGCGGACGATCTCGATCCGGCCGCCGCTCAGCAGCGGGCCGAACATCTCGAACACCGACACGTCGAAGTTGAGCGAGGTCGAGGCCAGCACGTGCGACAGCCGCTCCGGGCCGATCTCGGCGACCGCCCAGGCCGCCAGGGCGGCGACGTTGCGGTGCTCGACCACCACGCCCTTGGGCCGGCCCGTCGAACCCGAGGTGTAGATCACGTACGCCGGGTGCTCTGGCCGCAGCTCGGCCGCCCGGGTGGGCGCCGTGTCCGGGGCCGCGGCGATCAGCGCCGCCGTGGCCGGGTCGTCCAGCACCACCAGCGGCACCCCGCCGTCTGCGACCACGGCCTTGGTCGCCCGGACCGCCACGGCCAGCACCGGTGCGGCGTCGGACAGCATGTACGCGATCCGGTCGGCCGGGTAGCCGGGGTCGACGGGCAGGTACGCGGCGCCCGACTTCAGCACCGCCAGGACCGCCACCATCATGTCCGCCGAGCGCGGCAGGGACAGGGCGACCAGGGTCTCCGGGCCGACGCCGTGGCCGGCCAGCAGCCGGGCCAGCCGGTTCGCCCGGGCGTCCAGCTCCGCGTAGCTCAGCTCGACGCCCGCGGACACCACCGCGACCGCCGCCGGCGTCCGCCGGACCTGCGCCTCGAAGAGCTCCGGCACGGTCCCGGCGGGCACCTCCAGCGCGGTGTCGTTGCGCACGGTCAGCAGGTCCCGGCGCTCCTCGGCGGTGAGGAGGTCGACCTCGGGCAGCCGGAGACCGGGCTCCGCCAGCACCGCTTCGAGCAGCAGGACCAGGCGCGCCACCATCGCCTCCACCGTCCGGTGGTCGAACAGCTCGGCCGCGTACACCACGCTGCCGGCGAACCCGGCCGCGCCCTCGTCGGCGAAGCTGAACGCGAGGTCGAACTTGGCGCCCTCGCCGGCCCCGGCGACGGGCTCGGCCTCGATACCGGGCAGGTCGAGGCCGACCGCACCGGCCGCCGCCTCGGCGAAGGTGAGCATCACCTGGAACAGCGGGTGCCAGGCCATCGAGCGAGCGGGGTTCAGCACCTCCACCAGCCGCTCGAACGGCACGTCCTGGTGCGCGAACGCCGCCAGATCCGCATCCCGCACCCGGCCCACCAGCTCACGGAACGTCGGATCACCCGACACATCCGTCCGCAGCACCAGCGTGTTCACGAAGAACCCGACCAGCTCGTCCAGCGCGGCATCGGTGCGGCCCGCGACCGGCGTGCCGAACGGGATGTCCGTCCCGGCACCCAGGCGCGACAGCAGCCCGGCCACCGCCGCCTGCACCACCATGAACGCCGTCGCCCCGCACTCCCGGGCCAGGTCACCGAGGCGGGAGCCCAGGTCGGGGTCGAGCCGGAACTCCACCACCCCGCCCTGCCGCCCGGCCTCCGCCGGGCGCACCCGGTCGGTCGGGAGCTCCAGCAGCTCGGGCGAGCCCGCGAGGGTGGCCCGCCAGAAGTCGAGCTGCGCCGAGATCAGGCTCTGCGGGTCGGACTCCTCGCCGAGCAGGCGACGCTGCCAGAGGGTGTAGTCCGCGTACTGGACCGGCAGTTCGGCCCAGCCCGGCGCGGATCCCGCGGTCCGGGCGGTGTACGCGGTCCGGAGGTCGGCGGCCAGCGGCGCCATCGACCAGCCGTCGGCCGCGATGTGGTGCAGCACGATCAGCAGTACCGACTCCTCGGCGCCGGTCTCGAACAGCAAGGCCCGCAACGGCAGATCGGTGGTGACATCGAACGGGCGGGCCGCGGCTCCGGCGATCCCCTCGGCGCCGCGGACCACCTCCAGCAGCTCACCGACCTCGGCGAGCTGCACCACCCGCTGGTACGGCACGCCGTCCAGCTCGGGGAAGACCGTCCGCAGGCTCTCGTGCCGGCCGGCCACGTCCCGCAGAGCGGCGCGTAGAGCAGCGATGTCGAGGGGGCCGGAGAGTCGCAGGGCGACGGGGATGTTGTAGGTGGGACCGGCGTCCTCGAAGCGGTTCAGGAACCAGAGCCGCTGCTGCGCGAACGACAGCGGCACCACCTCGGGGCGCTCGGCGCGGACCAGGGCGGCCCTCGCCCCTTCGGCACCGGCCAGCCCGGCCGCCAGGCCCGCGACCGTACCGGTCTCGAACAGCGCCCGGATCGGCAGCTCCACGCCGAGTTCGGTGCGGATGCGGCTGACCAGGCGGGTGAC